>JACPZX010000061.1 GCA_016195325.1 Acidobacteriota bacterium | reverse complement strand
GTGAAACGGGAAGGAACTTTGCGTACACTCTGTCTGCATCGGGCTGTCTCCTCTGATCGGCACAACTCTTTGTCGCAAAAGCGTTATGCCTCAAAGGAACAGCCCTTTGCAATATCTACGGTGAGAAATCCGGGCTAGTCCCCCTCCTCCCAGATGTTGTAGAGGAATCGCCCCGTCACGCCGTCGCTCTCCTTCGGAAAATTGTCCGGGAGCGGCGGCAGCGGGCTCGACGCCTCGAGCGCGAGCGTCGCCGCGCTGTCGTACGCCGGCACTCCGGACGGCGTGAGGATCTCGATGTCGGTGATGTGGCCGTCCTTGTGGATGACGAAGTGCACGGTAACCGAGCCCTTGAGCCCCGCGTAGACGGCCGGCGGCATCCGGTCGTGCCAGTTGGACCAGATGATCCAGTAGATGCGCCGCGAGTACGGGCCCCAGTCGAACCCCTTCGTGTCGAACGAGAGCGATCCCGCCGGCGTCGCGAGCCCCCCCGTGGGGTTGTCGAACCGGTAGTTCGATCCGCCCGATCCGGCCCCCTGCGCGCCCATCTGCGCCAGCGCGTCCTTCAGCCTTGCCCCCTTCTCCGCGAGCGCGTCGGGGCTCTCGTCGGAGGTCGCGCGACCGGACTCCTCCGCTCCGCGCGGCGGCACGTAGAGGGCCCCCTTCCCGTTCGGCGGATCCATCTCGGTCCGCGCGGTGACCTCCTTCGGCGTCTCCGCGACCAGCGGCGGCGGCGAGCCCGGCGGCGGCCCCGGTTTCTTGAGCGGCCCCTCGGCGACCTGGGCGGGGGTGTTCCCTCGCGAGTACGGCGTCTGGCGCGCGGATCGAGGGGGGGTCAGCTCCTGCGCCCTGCGGCGATCGCGATCCGAGACGTTGGGCGACAGAGGGTTCGGCGCGGCCGGCCGCGGTGAATCCTGGACGAAGGTCATGTGCACCGGCTGATCCTGGGCGGGCGTCAGGAAGACGGGAGCCCTGAGAAACCCGGCCGGAAGGAGCAGCACGACGATGAGGAGGAAGGCGTGCGCCAGCACGCTTCCCATGATCGCCTCGCGAAACGTGATCGGCGTGAATCGCGGCGGCCGCGGCGGGGGGGTGAAGATCGGGTCGTCGTTCACACTCGGCATGCCGTCTCGTGGAATCCGCGCCGGATGGCGTTCATGTCGACGTCGGCGCGGACAAACGGGTGGACCCTGTTGGTGAGCAGGACGTAGACGCGGCGGCGCTCGGGCTCGAGCCAGATCGACGTTCCGGTGAACCCGTTGTGGCCGATCGCCGAAGCGGCGAGCGCGGCCCCCGCCGCGGTCGTCGCATCCACGCCGCCATCCGCTCCACGATTGACCCGGAACGCGAAGGACCTCGGCTCCGGCCCCGGCCCCGACTGCGCCTTGGTGATGAGCGCCAGATCTTCCTCCCGAAGCCAACTGGGCTCGACCGAAATCACCTCGCGCGCGATGCGGTGGACGTCCTCGGCGGTCCCGAAGAGCCCCGCGTGCCCCGCGACGCCTCCCGCGGCCCAGGCGTTCTGGTCGTGCACCTCCCCGTGCACGAGGCCGCGGCGCCACCCCTGGTATCCGGCGGCACCCGCCCCCGCTTTCTCGCGCTCATAGTTGCACGCCTCCTCGGTCGGGGCCACCCGCGGGCCGAGGGAGGCCGCCGGGCGGAAGAGGGCCCCGGATCCGGCAGGCCCCGTGATGAAACGGGCGCAGAGCGCGTCGAGGGGAGCTCCCCCCACCTTCTCGAGGATGGCCCCGAGCGCGATGTAGCCCAGATCGGAGTAGAGGACGCGGGCGCCCGGGGTGGTCCGGAGCGCCGTCTCGCGGATCTGTCCCAGGTACTCACGGATCGAACACCCGTGGAGGTACAGGGGCGCCCAGTCGGGGAGCCCGGACGTGTGCGTGAGGAGTTGCGCGAGCGTGATGTCGCGCTTGTCGAGGCGTGTGAATTCCGGCAGGAATCTCCCCGCGGGATCCCCGAAGCCGATCCCCGCCTGGCGTCCCAGGACGATGGCCAGGGGCGACGTGACGAGCGGCTTGGTCAGCGAGGCGAGGTCGTAAATCGTCTCCGTCGTGGCGGCGACGCGATGGGGCAGGAGGGCCGCGGAGCCCACCGCGCCGGAATCGAGAACCCCTTCGGCGCCGGCGACGATCCACGAGGCCGAGGGGAGATCCCCCGACCGCACGCACTCGTCGAGGAATTCAGCGGGCCCCCTCACGCAAGCCCTCCTCAATCCGCTCCGCGACGGCGAGAGCCACCGCGAGCGCCTCCCGTCCCTGGGCCCCGGTCACGGCGAACGGACTTCGGGAGCGGGCTGCCTCGGCGAACGCGCGCAGCTCGCGCGCCAGCGGCTCGTCCCTGGTGATGGCGGGAGCGGTGCGCGCGATGGCCGGAGGGGCTCCCGACCCCGGCGCTCCGGCGAGCCGGTACTCCTCGAGCGTCTGATCGGCGCAATCGCACGACAGGTAGGCGTCCCGGGTGAAGACGCGCACCTTGCGGACCTTCCCGGTGCTGATCCGGCTCGCCGTCAGGTTCGCGACGCAGCCGCCGCGCATCCGGAGCCGGGCGTTGGCGATGTCGACCCGGCGCGTCAGGGCGTTCACCCCCACGGCGTCGAGCGCCTCCACCCCTTCGCTTCCCGCCCCGCGCGAGAGCGCGAGCACCAGGTCGATGTCGTGAATCATGAGATCGAGGACCACGTCGATGTCCAGGCTCCGGGCCGGGAAGGTCCCGAGCCGGTGGACCTCGATGAACCGGGGCTCGCGCGCCCGCTCGCAGAGCGCCTCCACCGCCGGGTTGAACCGCTCCGTGTGTCCGACCGCGAGAAGGGCGCCCGTGCCCGCCGCGAGGGAGATGAGATCGTCCGCCTCGGGGAGCGTGGCCGCCATCGGCTTCTCGACCAGGACCGCCACCCCCTCGCGGAGGAAGTCGGCGGCGACGGCCCGGTGCGAGACCGTGGGAGTCGCGACCGAAACGGCGTCGACGCGGCCGAGGAGGCGGCGGTGATCCGTGAAGGCCTCGGCGCCGTGGAGCGCGCCGATCTCCCGCGCGCGTTCCGCGGAGCTGTCGGCGACGCCGACGAGGCGCACTCCCGACTGCGACGCGTAGATGCGCGCGTGATGCCTGCCGAGGTAGCCGACCCCGACGACGCCGACCCGGAGCTCTCCGCCCGCGAGGAGCGCCGTCATTTGATCACCCCTCGCTTCGAGGTCCGGATGAACTCGACGAGGTAGGTCACCGACGGGCACGGGGGAATCTCCCCCTCGATGCGCTCGAGAGCCTGGGATGTGTTCAGCCCCGCCTGCAAGAGGAACCGGTAGGCGCGCTTCAAGCTCGAGATCTCGGCGGCGTCGAAACCCTTCCGCTCCAGCCCCACCGTGTTGATCCCGAAGGCCTCGGCGCGATTCCCCACGCTCTTCACGAACGGAAGGGCGTCCTGCGTGATGACCGAGTACCCGCCGATGAACGCGTGGCGGCCGACGCGGCAGAACTGGTGCACCCCGCTGAAAGCTCCGACCGTCGAGAAGTCCTCGACCGTCACGTGGCCGGCGAGGGTCGCGGCGTTCGCGAAGACCGTCCCGCTCCCCACCTGGCAGTCGTGCGCGACGTGGGAGTAGGCCATGAACAGGTTCCCGCTCCCGATCCGCGTCACGCCTCCGCCGCCGGCGGTGCCGCGGTTCACCGTGACGTACTCCCGGAAGACGTTGGCGTCTCCGGCGACGACCTGCGTCATCTCGCCCTTGAACTTCAGGTCCTGGGGCTCCGTGCCGATGGAGACGAACGGGAAGAACCGGCATCCCCGGCCCGCCTCGAGCGGCCCGGCGAGCGACGCGTGCGCCATCACCTCGCAGCCGGGGCCCAGCGTCACGTGGTCGCCGACGACCGCATAGGCCCCCACCGTCGTCCCGTCGCCGATCCGCGCCTCCGGCGAGACGACGGCCGTCGGGTGAATCGCCGAGGTCACGCCGCGCCTCCCCCTGGGGCATCCACGAGCGCCGAGAGGATCTCCGCCTCGGCGGCGAGCTGCCCCTCCACGAAGGCCTCTCCTTTCATCCGGCAGGTTCGCGACTTGAGCTTCAGGACGGTCAGCTCGTAGCGGATCTGGTCCCCCGGGACGATCGGCCGCCGGAATCGCGCGTTGTCGATCCCCGTGAAATAGATCAGCTTGCGGCGGCGATCGGGCATCGACGCGAGCAGCATGACCGCCCCCACCTGGGCCATTCCCTCGACGACGAGCACCGCGGGCATCACGGGATGGCCCGGGAAGTGCCCCTGGAAGAAGGGCTCGTTGATCGTCACGTTCTTGATGCCCACCGCGCGCGTCTTCTCCTCGATCTCGACGATGCGGTCGACGAGGAGGAACGGATAACGGTGCGGCAGCACGTCCAGAATCTCCCGAATCGAAACCATCACTCCCCCTCCCCCTCGGAATCCCCCGCGCCCGCCCCCGCCCGCTCCAGGCGCCGCAGCCGCCTCAGGATCTCGGGGAGCCGGGCGAACGCCGCCACCGAGCGCCTCCAGACGCCCGCCTCGATCGCCGGGTGCCCCATCACGAAGGCTCCCGCCGGCAGATCGTGCGTCACCGCCGACTTCGCGCCGATCTTCGCCCCGTCCCCGATCGTGATGTGACCCACGGCGCCGGACTGGCCGGCGACGACGACCCCCTTGCCGAGCTTCGTCGAGCCCGAGATGCCGGACTGGGCCACGAGGATGCTCCCCGCGCCGATCACCACATTGTGGGCCACCTGCACCAGATTATCGATCTTGACTCCCCTGCCGACGATCGTGCTTCCGAACGTGGCCCGGTCGATCGTCGCGTTGGCGCCGATCTCGACGTCGTCCTCGACGAGGACGTTCCCCACCTGCGGGATCTTGACCGGGAGCGTTCCGTCATGCGCGAAGCCGAATCCGTCCGAGCCGAGCACCGCGCCTGAGTGGATCACGACCCGGTCGCCGACCCTCGTCCGCGCGTACAGCGTCGCGTTGGCGTGCACGACCGTGTCGGCGCCGATCTCGCAGCCGTCGCCGATCGCCGCGCCGGGATGGATCACGCTGCGGGCGCCGAGCGTCACCCGCTCGCCGATCCGGGCCCCGTCGAGGACGGCGGCGGAAGGGTCGATGGAGCATCCGGCTCCCACCGTGGCGGACGGACGGACCCCCGGCGCCGTGACGCGCGCCGGGTGGAAGAGGGAGAGAACGCGCGCCATCGCCAGGTAGGGATCGGCGACGCGGACGACGTTCGCCCCCGGAAGATCGACCCCCGGCGCCGCCAGGATGGCGCCCGGCTTCGCGTCGAGGGCGCGCTTCAGATACTTCGCGTTCGCGAGAAAGGTGATCTGTCCGGGTCCCGCGAGCTCGATCGGCGCCACGCCCTCGATCCGCTCGTCGCCGTTTCCCTCGACGCGGCCGCCGACGGCGGCCGCGATCTCGTGAAGCGTGCGGGAGACGGAAGCCACGCCCTACCGCCCCCCTCCGGGCTTCGGCGGGTTCGTCGCGGGCTTCGCCGGCGCGGCCGGAGCCTTCGCCGCCTCGGCTCCCCTCGAGGCGTTCAGCCGCCGGATGACGTCGTCGGTGATCTCGATCGTGTCCGAGGCGTACAGGACGGGGACCGTGTTCTTCTCGAGGACCAGTGTGTACCCCTTCTCGCGCCCGATCGCCCCGGTCACTCCCAGCGCCGCCTTCTGCAGCTTGGTCATCGACCGGTTGAACTCGGCCTGCACGTCCCGGGTCGCGTCCTCGTTGAGCCTCCGGAGCTCCACGCGCTTGACCTCGAACTGGCGGGACTGGTCCTCACGCTTCTCGTCGCTCCACGAGAGCGAGGCGTTGCGGATCTGCTCCTCCATCGAGTCCAGCTCCTTCTGCTTGGAGGCGATGAGCGCTGTCCGGTCGGCCTTCAGCTTGTCGATGCCAACCTGCTCCATCTTCCCCATCTCGCTCTCCGCCATGACGCGATCCATGTCGACGACCGCGAGTCGGATCTCTGCGGGAGCCGGCGCGCCCTGCGCCACGGCCGGAACGCCCGCCGCGGCGAGTGCCGTCGCGGACAGCAGCAGCATTCGAGTGAAGCTCGACATCTTTGACGACCTCCTGTCAGGGCCCGGCGTTGACTCTTCCGCCGGGCGCATCTCCTAGAAAGTGGTTCCGATCGAAAAGACGAAGTTCTTGGATCTCTCGTGCGGATGGGGGTCGAGGTTCCACCCGTAGATCAGCCGGAGCGGCGCGCCGAACACGGGGAGGAAGAACCTCAGCTCCACGCCGGCGTCCTTCCTGAGGTCCTGCAGGTCGATGTTATGATTTTCGGTGTAGACGTTGCCGGCATCGAGGAAGAGCGCGAAGTCCACCGGCCCCGACGAGGGGATGACGTACTCCACGTTGAAGATCACCATCTTGTTGCCGCCGTACCGGAAGATGTTGCAACGCTTCTGGGTGTTGTGATGACTGCCCGCGGGGGCCGGGGGGCAATCCGCCTTGTCGAGAAAGATCTCGGCCGGGAAGAAGCGGCTCACGAAGGCGTCGGGCGCGACGGTGCGCGTCTCGAAGAGGCGCAGTGTTCGCTCACCCCCGAGGAAGAACCGGTCGAACGTCGGGAGCACGTCGCCGCCGAACGGCGCCACGTAGCCGGCTCCGGCGTGCAGCGCCCAGAACGTCCGGTGCCACGACTTCACGTACTTCGTCACCTCGAACGACGGGCGAATGAAGTTGTTGTCGCCGCCGAGCGTCCCTCCGGCGTACTCGACGGAGGCGAAGAAGAGCACGCCGCGCGACGGTCGGAAGAAGTTGTTCCGCGTGTCGTACTGGTAGACCGGGCGGATGCTGCTCGTGGTCGTCTGCGACGTGATCCCGGTCACGGGTGAGAAGTTCGTGTCCTGGAGCTGGTACGCCGCGCTCACGGAGTGGAAGGTCATGAACCGCTTCCCGAGCGTGAGGCTCCCCCCGGACGCCGTCGTGTTGAAGTCGGTGAAGTTCGAGTTCGTCTTGAACAGGCTGAACCCGAAGATGAGCGGCCGGCCGAGGAAGAAGGGCTCCGTGTACGAGACGACGTACCGCGTCGAGATGTGGCCGATCTGCGCGTTGAAGCTGACGACGTCCCCCCGGCCGAGGAAGTTCCGCGTCTGGTAGGACGACGTGAAGAAGCCGCCGTCCAGCCCCGAGTAGCCGCCGCCGACCTGGAGCTCGCTGCGCCGCTGCTCGATCCCCTCGACGGTGACCGAGACCTTGTCGGTTCCCTCGACGGGCTTGATCACGGGCTCTTTCTGGATCTCGAAGAATCCGAGCTGGTTGATGCGGCGGAGGCCGAGACGGACCTTCTGGATGTCGAGCAGGTCCTCCTCGCTGACCGACATCTCGCGCCTGAGGACGTTGTCGCGCGTGACCGTGTTTCCGACGAACTCGATCTTGTCGATCTTGTACGGCTTGTCCTCGCTGACCTTCACGACGATGTCGGCGGTGCCGTCCGCCTTGCGGTTGATGACGCGGTTGGTCGAGATGTAGAAGTACCCCTTGCGGCCGTAGTCCGCCTCGATGGCGTCGAGCCCGAGCTGGAGGAGGCCGTTGTTGAGGATGTCCCCCTGCCGGAGCGGAATGCGCTTGCGGATCTGCTCGGCGGTGAAGACCGAGTTCCCGTTGACCTCGACGGTTCCGACCCTGTACTGCTTTCCCTCCTCGATGGGCTGGACGATGTGGACCCACTTGCGCCCCTTCCCCGGCTTCGTCGAGGTCTTCTCCTCGACCACGGTGACGACGGGGGCTTTCAGCTCGACCTCGATGTACCCGTCGTTGTGGTAGAGGCTCTCGACCTCGCGCATGTCCTGGTCGAGCTTGAGCGGGTGGTACGTGTCCTTGCCGCTCATCTTCGTGAACCACCCGTGCTCCCGCGTGAGCTTCAGGGTCTTCTTGAGGCGGTGATCGGAGAAGACGGTGTTCCCCGTGAACTCGATCTTCCGGATGCGGGTGCGCGGCCCTTCCTTGATCTTGAAGTGGATGTCCATCGCCCCGGCCGACTCGGCCGGTTTCATCTCGGAGACGACCTCGGCGTCGAGATACCCCTTCTGGCCGAGGACCGACTTGATCCCCTCCTCCGCCTTCTTGATCGCGTCGAGGTTCACGGGCTCGCCGATGGCGATGGTCGCCTTGCGCTCCTTCAGCGCGTCCTCGATCTGCGACTCGCCCACCACCTTGCTCTCGTCGTAGGAGACGTTGTTGACGACCGGCTTCTCCCGGACGTGGACGATGATCGCCACCCCGCCCTTGTCGTCGCGCGATTCGAGCGAGAGGTCCTGGAGCAGCCCGCGATCCCAGATCTTCTTGAAGTCCTTCCGGAGCGCCTCCTCGTCGAACGGATCCCCGACGCGGGTGCTCATGATGTGGAGCACGGCGTCGGTCGTCAGCCGCTGGTTGCCGTCGATCTGGATGCGCGTGATCTTCGGCGCGTGCGGCGCGGGAGCGGGGGCCGCCGGGGGCGCCTCCGGCTCGGGAGAGGCGGGGGCGGCGGTCTCGTCGCCCGGGGCGACGTTGGGATCCGCCGGCGCATTCGAGTCGGGATCCGGGCTCGCGACCACCGGAAGGGCGGCGAGTGCCAGCACCATCCAGGCGGTTGCGAACCCCGAGGAGAGACGTCGCAACGAGTGATTCTCCAGATCGGGGTGTCGTGTGGGGCGAACCGAGGGTCTCGCCCCCTCCGGGGCGGGCGGCATTGTAGATCAACGGATTGGACACGCGAGGGGGAGTTCGCGCCGACGCGGAATTCAGGAGGCGCGCGGGGCCCCGGGAGGGCCGGTTCGGGGAGGGCGCAGGCGGCGCCGGCGTGACATCAGGGACGGGATAACCCGCGTCAGTTCGCGGTTTTCATCTCGGCCAGCTCCCGGAACGAGATGCGGTCGTCCTCGACGAACACCTCGATCTGGCTCACACTGTCGAAGCGGCCCTGGATCAGGTTTTCGGAGAGCGCATCCTCGATGTACTTCTGGATGGCCCTGCGGAGCGGGCGGGCGCCGTAGGCGCGCTCCTTCTCCGTCGCCTTGAGCAGCCAGCGGCAGGCGTCGTCGGTCGCCTTCAGCTCGAGGTTGCGCGCCTTGAGCGTCTCGCTCAGCCGCTCGATCATGAGGCGGCAGATCGACAGGAGCTGATCGTCCGACAGGGGGTCGAAGACGATCGTCTCGTCGATCCGGTTCAGGAACTCGGGGCTCAGCGTCCGCTTGAGCTCCTGGAGCACGAAGTCCCGGTTGCGCCCGTCGAACCTGGGGTCGGCGGCCGTCTTGAAGCCCAGCGTCTTGTCGCGGTCGATGTAGGACGACCCGATGTTCGAGGTCATGATGACGAGGGTGTTCTTGAAGTCGACGACGTCGCCGTACGCGTCGGTGAGCTGCCCGTCCTCGAAGACCTGGAGCAGGATGTTCAGGACGTCGGGATGCGCCTTCTCGATCTCGTCGAGGAGGATGACCGCGTACGGCTTCCGCTTGATCCTCTCGGTGAGCTGGCCCCCCTCCTCATGACCGACGTACCCCGGCGGGGATCCGATCATCTTCGCGATCGCGTGCTTCTCCATGTACTCGGACATGTCGAAGCGGACCAGCGAGGCCTCGCCCCCGAACAGGAACGCGGCGAGGGTCCGCGCGACCTCGGTCTTGCCGACACCGGTGGGTCCCAGGAATATGAAGCTGCCCACGGGCCGCGCGGGGCTCTTCAGCCCGGCGCGAGAGCGGCGGATCGCCCTGGCGAGGGCCGAGATCGCCGCGTCCTGCCCGATGATGCGCTCGTGGAGGAACCCCTCCATCTTGAGGAGCTTCTCCATCTCCTCCTTCTCGACGGCCTGGAGGGGGATTCCCGTCCAGCGCGAGATGACCTCCTCGATGTCGCCCTTGCCGACCTCGAGGATGAGCTGCCCCTCGTCCTCGCACCGGGTCTTCAGCTCGTCGTACTGCTTCCGGAGGGTCATCTCCTCGTCGTGATACCGCACCGCCTTCTCGAAGTCCTTCCGGGCGAGCGCCCGCTTCATGCTGCGGGTCGCCTCCTTCAGGCGCACCTCCATCTGGCGAAGCTCCTGGTACGACGTCCGCTTCCTGAGCTTCACGCGCGCGCCCGCCTCGTCGATCACGTCGATCGCCTTGTCGGGGAGGAACCGATCGGAGATGTAGCGGTTCGACAGGTGCACGGAGCAGACGAGGGCCTCGTCGGAGTACCTCACCTGGTGGAATCGCTCGTAGCGCTCCTTGATGCCCCGGAGGATTGAAATGGTGTCGTCCTCGGACGGGGGCGCGATCTTGATCGCCTGGAAGCGGCGCACGAGCGCGCGGTCCTTCTCGATGTACTTGTGGTGATCCCGCGGGGTCGTGGCGCCGATGCACTGGACCTCGCCCCTCGAGAGGGCCGGCTTCAGGATGTTCGCGGCGTCGAGCGACCCCTCCGCCGACCCGGCGCCGATGAGGGAGTGGATCTCGTCGATGAAGATGATGATGTCGTCGTTCCCCGTCAGCTCGGCGATGATCCCCTTGAGCCGCTCCTCGAACTGACCGCGGTACTTCGTTCCGGCCACGATCAGCGAGAGGTCCAGGGCCAGGATCCTCTTGTCGATGAGGGACGGTGGGACGTTCCCCTCGACGATTCTCTGCGCCAGCCCCTCGACGATGGCCGTCTTCCCGACGCCGGGCTCTCCCAGCAGGATCGGGTTGTTCTTGCGGCGGCGGGAGAGGATCTGGACCACCCTCTCCAGCTCCATCTCGCGGCCGATGAGGGGGTCGAACATCCCCGCCTCCGCCATGGCCGACAGATCCTGCGAGAACTCGTTGAGGAAGGGCGTCTCCTTTTTCTTCTTGGGGAGCCCTTTCTTCTTGAGGATCGAGATGGTGTCCTCGCGCGCGGCGTAGAGGACCATCCCTTTTTCCATCAGCATCCGCGCGGCCGCCGAGTGTTCGACGCGGAGGAGCCCCAGCACGAGATGCTCCGTCCCGATGTACGTGTGGAGCATCCGGTTCGCCTCTTCCTCGGCGTACGCGAGGGCCTTCTTCGTCTCCTCGCTGAAAGGGATCTCGACGGAGGTGGAGATCTTCTCGCGAGACGGCCCCATCTCCTCGAGCTCGGAGCGGAGCATGTCCAGGTTGATGTTCGAGCGGGAGAAGAGCTCGCGGGTGACCTCCTCGCCCTCCTTGAGGAGCCCGAGGAGGAGGTGCTCCGTCCCGATGACGCGGCTCCCCATCTGGCTCGCCTCGTACCGCGCCAGGAAGAGCACCCGCTTGGCCTTTTCGGTGAACTTCTCGAACATGCTCGTCATCTCCCCCCCGGGAATCGAGCCGGACGGCCGGCCCTACGCGGGTGATTTCGCTGTCTCGAACGTCACCTCAGGAGCGCGGGCCGGCTCGAGGACGCCTTCCTTGAGCTCCAGTACTCTATCGCATCGTCTGGCCAGTTTGCCGCTGTGCGTGGCGACGATGGCGGCCACTCCGCGCTCGCGCTGCACCCTGCGAAACTCCTCGAACACCCTGTCGCCGGTGCGCGGGTCGAGGTTTCCGGTCGGCTCGTCCGCGAGGACGAGGTCGCCCGCCGAGACCAGGGCACGGGCCACCGCGACCCTCTGCTGCTCTCCGCCGGAGAGCTCCGCGGGCCTCTGGTGGAGCATCGCGCCCAGCCCGAGCGCCTCGAGGAGCGGCGTCGCGAGTGTCTCGCTCGAGAGCCGCGCCCGGCCTCCGATCATCGCGGGGAGCGCCACGTTCTCCAGAACGCTCAGCTCCGGCAGCAGGTGATGGAACTGGAAGACGAAGCCGAGGCGCCTGTTGCGAAATGCCGCACGCTCCCGGGCGCTCATCGCGGCCACGTCCGCTCCGTCGAACCGGTACTCCCCCGAGTCGCACGCGTCGAGCGCTCCCAGGAGGTGGAGCAGGGTGCTCTTCCCCACGCCGCTCTCGCCGATCACCGCCACCATCTCGCCCCGCTCCACCGAGAGGTCGACGCCCCGGAGAACCTCCACGCGCCGCGCACCGCCGTCGAACGTCTTGATCAGCCCGCGGCACCTGAGCAACTCACTCATACCGGAGCGCCTCCACCGGCCGGAGGCGCGAGGCCTTGAACGCCGGGTACAGCGTGGACAGGAAAGATACGGCCACGGCCGTCGATGCAACAAGGCCGAAATCGCCGAACTGCACGCGGAATGGGATATACGGCACGAAGTACACCTCGGCCGGCAGGCTGATCACCTGGTACGCGTCGAGCCACCACGCCAGCGACAGCCCCAGCCCGCACCCCAGCCCCGTGCCGATGAGCCCGATGAGGAGCCCCTGGGTCACGTACAGGCGCATCACCCCCTGCGACGTCGCCCCCATGGCGACGAGCACGCCGATGTCGCGCACCTTTCCCATGACCGTGAGCACGAGAGTCGAGACGATGTTGAGTCCCGCGACAATCACGATGAGGCTGATGGCGAGGAAAATCCCGAGCTTCTCGAGACGGAGCGCTCCGAAGAAGGTCTTGTTCATCTCGACCATGTCGGTGACCGGATAGGAGACCCCTGCGGCGGTGGCCACCGCCCGCCGGGCCGCCGAAAGCTCGTCCACGTCCCTGACCCGCACCTGGAGGACGCTGACCCCGGTGCCCATCCCGAAGAGCCTCTGGGCGGTGGGCAGGAAGATGTGCGCCCACGTCGAGTCGTAGTCATAGAACCCCGAGTCGAGGATTCCGACGACTTCGAACGTCTTCGATCGGGGCATCACGGTGAAGGGGTTCAGGATGAGCTGCGGGACGATGATCTGGACGCGGTCACCCATGCGGACGCCGAGCTCGCGCGCCAGATCCTTTCCCAGGGCGATCGGCTGCAGCCCCGATCGCGCCGGGCGCTTCAGGGCGTCGAGCGACCCGTGGGTGAACTTGGAGGCGATCTCGGTCACCCGCCCCTCCTGGTCGGGATCCACGCCCTTGAGAAAGACGCCGGTCCCGGTCGGGTACGCCTCGGAGGTGATGAGCCCCCTCTCGAAACAGACCGGCGAGGTGGCGGCGACGAGCGGGACGGCCTCGACGGCGCGGGCCAGCGCCGGAGCGTCCTCGATGGCGCCGCCTGCGGGGGCGAAGATCGTGATGTGCGCGTTCGCGCCGAGAATCCGCGCGAGAATGTCGTGATGGAGCCCGCTCTGGCCGGCGAGCGCGAGGATCAGCGCGGCGACGCCGACCGCGACACCGAGCATCGAGATGATCGAGATGAAGGAGATGAAGGTCTGTCGGCGTCGCGCGCCCAGGTAGCGGACCGCGAGCATCGTCTCGTATCTCACTAGGGTGCGGGCTCGCCTGGCGCGGGAGATTCCGAAGGAACGGACTTGCGCTTCCGGGCGGACCACGCGCCGGAGGGGGCCCGCCCCGTGCTCAGGTCGTAGTTCTGCCACGTCCCCTGAATCGAAGCCCCGTCGCCTGCGAGATAGCCGCTCAGCTCCATCGAGCGTCCGAGGCGCGCATCGATGCGGCGGAGGAGAATCTGGCGGTTCACGAGCGTCCCCTCGAGCGAGCCGCGGAACGGTCCGTCGAGGACGTACTGGCCGGAGACGATCGTCCCGGACTGCCAGAGCGCGAACACCCCCCTGTCCCCGCTCGGCAGGAGAGTGATGTCCCACAGCCCGGTCACGCTGTCGCTGTCGGACGGGAGTGTGGCTCGAAGAGAGTCGAGCTGCTTGCCCAGAAGCGCGATTCGGGTTCGCATCCGCCGGATGTCGTCGCGCATGCGCCGGGCCTCGTCCTGTGCGGCGGTCTCGGCGCGCTCGACGGCGAGGACCTCGATCTCCTTCGCGCCGACCGCCTGCCGAACCTCGGCCTCGGAAAGGGGGCGCGCCTGATTGGGCGCGGCTCGCGCCGGGGCGTCGGGCTTCTCCTGGACGAAGAGATCCTCGAGCTCGTCATGGAGTCTGGCCAGACGATCGCCGAGCTCGCCACGGCGCTTCAGGTTGGCGTCGTACTGCGCCTCGGCTGTCTGGAGCAATTTCCGCTCGACGTCGATCTGGGTCTGCAGCGTGTACAGGGCGACCAGGGCGTCTTCGTTCCGGACCAGGCCAGGCGCGGCCGCGCGCGCGCCCGCAGCCGGGGCCAGGAGCGCGATCGCGGCCAGGGAGGCGAGCGCCCGGCGCGGGATCATCGCATGGCGGTTCACGCCGCGATCTCCGCGAGGAGGCCTGCCACGCGCACCGCGTTGAGCGCCACACCGCTCCGGATGGCGTCGGTGACCGCCCAGATCCACGCGCCTCCCCCCTGCGGCTCGGGCGCCACTTCGGCGACCCAGATGCCGGGCTCCGCCGCCAGTTCCGCCGGGCTTCGTCCGTCGTCCTCGCCGCTCACCGAGACGACCCCCTCCTGGCGCAGGGCTCGGGCCATCGCCTCCGCGGAGTGCGCTCCGTCGAACTCCACGTGGATTGAATAGGCATGGCCGTGGAAGACGGGAGCCTGGATGACGCGGACCGCGAGCGGGATGTCGCGATCGCGAAGAACGCCGAGGACATCCCGACGCGTCGACTCCTCGACCTCTCGGCCCGTCTCGCCGAGGAGCGAGATCGGGAAGAGGTTGAATGCGGACTGGCGGCCGAGAACGTCCCTGGGAATCTCCGCGAAGCTGAGGAGCGCGACCGTCTGACGGTGCAGCTCCTCCACCCCGCGCTCCCCGAACTCCGCCGCCGGACGGAAGATCGTCGCCTCGGCGCGCCGCACCATGTCCGCGAGAGACAGGCGGTGGAGAATCGTCGAGAGCGGATGGGCCAGCGAGCCGGGCACGGCGAAAACCCTGCCGCCCGCCCGCAGCGCCTCCGGGTTCACGTCGCAGTTGACGAGAGGGACTCCGGAGCGTCCCCGCGTGGCCCCGGCGAGATCCACCGCGATTCCGCCGGCCCGCGCGATCCAGTCGACGTACTCGACGGACCGCGCGTCGGACGAGGAGCAGATGAACGCGAGGTCGCAGTCCTCGACGAGCGCCGGTTCGGCGCGCTGGACGATCATCGCCTCCCCGTCGAACTCGGTGACGCTTCCCTCGAACTCGCCGGAGTCGTAAAGGGACACCCTGGAGGCGGGCAGGCTCGCGGACTCGAGGCGCTCCCGGACCTCGCGCGCCAGCGGAGCCATGGCTCCGAAGAAGGCGATGCGAAGTCCCGCACGCCGCTCAGGGGCCATGATCCCCTCCGGCGCGCCCCGCAGAAGGGGCTCCGTCCGGGAGAATCTCGGACCGCGCCTGGCCTCCCGGCCTCGGGATCAGCCCGGAGAGCAGGTAGACGAAGGCCGAGACGAGAAGGACGATCTGGGGGTGCGTCGCCACCAGCGCGAGGACGATCGCGAACGGGACGATCCAGACGTAGGGCCGGCGCGAGCGGAGATCCAGTTCCTTGAACGTCCGATAGCGCGCCTTGCTCACCATCAGCAGGGCCAGGACGACCACCAGGCTGAGGCACAGGACGCGGAGCACGTCGTCGTCGAGGCGCTCGGGGTGGTTGAAGACGCACGCCGCGATCGTGCACGCGGCGGGCGGAATCGGCATGCCCACGAAATACCGCCGATCGGCCGCCGCGCTCTGGATGTTGAACCGGGCGAGCCTGAGGGCGCCGCAGATGACGTAGAGGAACGAGACGGCCCACCCGAGGCGGCCGAAGTCGGCGAGCGCCCACGACCACGCGAGGACGGCGGGCGCCACGCCGAATGAGATGACGTCGGCGAGCGAGTCGAACTCCTTGCCGAACTCGCTCGTCGTCCCCGTCAGCCGGGCGACGCGGCCGTCGAGCGCGTCCAGGAGGGCGGCCACGCCGATGAGGAGCGACGACGTCTCGAACTGGCCGGTCGTCGCGAGCACGATCGAGACGTAACCGCAGAATATGTTGGCCGTGGTGAAGAGGCTGGGAATCAGGTGCGCGCCGCGCTTCAGGCTGCGGGGCGCGCGACGCGACGTGTCGCGCCCCGGAAGCGAAGGGTCGGCGCTCATGACTCGCCTCCACGCCGGGGCAGCCTGGCGATCACCGTCTCCCCTCCACGAACCCTGTCGCCGATCCTGACCGCGACCTCGGCCCCCGGGGGCATCGTGAGCTCGGTCCGCGATCCGAACGCGATGTAGCCGATCCTCTCGCCTCTGCCGACGTGGTCTCCCGGCCGCTTGGAGCAGTGAATCCGCCGCGCCACGAGACCCGCGATCTGGCTCACTTCGTACGTTCCGGCGGGGCCGTCGAGGGTGAGCGTGTTGCGCTCGTTCGACGCGCCCGCCGCGGGCTCCCACGCCGGACGGAACGTGCCGGGAGTGTAGCGCACCGCGAGGACCTTGCCCGCGACGGGAGAGCGGTTGACGTGCACGTCGGCGAGCGAGAGGAAGATGGCGACGCACTCACCGGACCCGCCGCTCCCTCGCGGCACCTCCACCACGCGGCCGTCGGCCGGCGAGACGACGAGATCGTCCCCCTCTGGGACCGCGCGCTCCGGGTCGCGGAAGAACGTCGCCAGCGCGGCGCACGCGACGAGGAGGGCTCCGCCGAGCCAGAAGAATCGCAGGGTGAGGAGGAGGGCGGCCGCGATCGCGAGGCTCGCGACGTAGGGCCGGGCAGCAGGGATCATCTCTTGGTCGGACGCCTCGCACCACGCGAACGCGAGCGCGCCCGGTGGGGCGACCGCACGCGGCCGGACGTCGTCAGCGGCCGGAGACTCCCGGGCTCCGTTCGAGGTACTCCCGGGCGATGGCCGTCATCCGATCCTTGAGTTGAAGTTTCTCTTTCTTGAGCTGGGTGGTCTCAAGCTTTTCCTGATCGCTGAGAAACGCCTTCGAATTGAGCGCAGCCAGCCGCTCCTCGAAGCCGCGGTGCCTCTCTCGCAGCCTGCGGAACTCATCGTTCTCGCGGGCCAGGAGATCCTTGACCTCATCCAGACGGTCCGTCATGGGACGCTCCAGTGACAGGTTGACTTGACGCGGCAGTCGCGCGCGGAGGGGTGAAAACCAAGCACGAGCTCATCCTACCACCGGTTTCCGCGACCTTTCAAGACGGGCCGCGGGGCCTTTGCCCACGGGGGCGCGCATCACGATCGCGTCCTCTCCGTCGTTCTCGTAGTACCGCTTACGCCGCGCCACCGGAACGAAACCCCAGCGAGCGTACAGCTCGATCGCCGCCTCGTTGGAGGGCCTCACCTCGAGCCAGCCCCAGGCGCAGCCCGCCCGGGCCGCCTCCTCGAACGCGGCCTCGAGAAGCCGGGACGCGCCCCCTCGACGGCGATCGTCGGGGTGCGTCGCGATGTTCTGGATCGACAGCTCCAGCTCGAGAGTCCAGAAACAGATGTAGCCGCGCGGCCCGGCTTCGGGGCGCCCCGGGTCCACGAGGACGAGGGAGTGCGCCCAGCTCTCGCCGGAGAGATCGGAGAGAAACGCCTCCTCGGGCCACGGGGAGGCGAAGGAGCGGCGCTCGATGTCGAGGACGGCGCCGAGGTGCTCCACACGCATCGGCTCGACGAGCCAGCCGGCGCTCACGGGCGGCGCGGCATCAGGGCGTCGGCATCGCGGACGTAGTTCGGCGTGAGCCCCGGGAGGATGACGCCCGGCGGCGCGAGGTATTCGACGAGGACCGCGAGCGCCTCGGCGAGAGGCGGCACGCGCGGCGCCCAGCGCACCCCCTCGGGCAGGCCGGACAGGATTGTTGCCCGCGTGGGCTCGTCCACGACCCCGCCGATGAACGCCGCCCCCGACGCGGCGGCCGCCGCCCCCGACGCGTCGCAGAGCGACTCGTCGCCGAGCCTCTGGAGGCGGGGCGCGCCCCCGGTTTCGACCACCACGCGGTACCGCGCCCGGTAGAGCTTCGTCCGGCCGGCGGCGGTCAGGGCGCAGATCTCGTCACCCGGGAGAGCCTGACCCACGGTCGCGATCGCGGAGGCGATCACCTCGAGCGTCGAAACGCCGAAGAGCGGGAGGCGCGTGCCGATCGCCAGCCCTCGGGCCGTCGCCATGCCGACGCGCAGCCCGGTGAAGGCTCCGGGGCCGCACGTGACGGCGATCGCCGTCATCCGGGCGAGGGGAAGGCCGGAGTCCGAGAGCGTGGAGTCGATGGCGGCGAGAAGGCCCACCGAGTGCGCGTGCGGCGCCGCCTGCACGGACCGGACGGCGATCACGCCGCCCGACGCCACGGCGACGCTCTGGACGGGTCCGGAGGTGTCGAGCGCGAGGACGGGCATCGAGCCGGCCCGATGCCGCCGGCTAGCCGGCCGCCGCCTGGCGTCGCGCCAGACGGCTGAGATGCGGTTGGAGCTGCTTCATGCGCCTGGGAAACCTCAGCCCCAGGGCGAACCGGCGGCGCTTTCCGCTCGCGCCGAACTCTTCGACGCGCACGACGGTCGTCGAGAACTTGTACGCCCATTTCAGCCCGAGCGAGAAGCTGACCTCCATCTCGCTGCCGACGGCGATCGGATCGCCGAGCTCGACGAGGAGCCCCCCCTCGCTGATGTTCTTGACGACGGCGGTGTGCCGGACGGGGCCCCCTCGCGACTCATGGAGGAGCGTCGCCTTGATCCGTTTCTCGTCCATGATGATTCGCTCGTCGCGGCGTTTCTCCTCGTAATAGATCGTGATCTGGTTCTTCCCCTGGCGCTTGGACCTGTACAGCGCCTCGTCCGAGCGGGCCACCAGCCCCTCCGGGCCGTCCGCGTCCTCGGGGAAGCAGGCCAGGCCTCCGCTCACGGTGACGCGCAGCGCGCGATCGAGCTCCCCCTTCCTCCGATACCGTTTCTGGAACTCGCTCCGGATCCGCTCCGCCACGATGAAGGCCCCGGTGCGGGGCGTCTCCGGGAGGATGACGGAGAACTCCTCTCCCCCGTAGCGACCGGCGATGTCGATGTCCCGCACGTTCTCCACGATCAGCCTTCCCACCTCGCGCAGGACCGAGTCGCCGACGGGATGACCCATCCGATCGTTGATGGCCTTGAAATCGTCGATGTCGAGGAGAAGAAGCGACAGGCTCTGCCCGTAGCGGCGGGCTCGCCGGATCTCGTGGCTGAGGCGTCCCTCGAAGTACGCGCGGTTGCAGGTGCCGGTCAGGTGATCGTAGATGGCGGACCGCTCGAGCTTCTCGAACGCCGGGAGCTCGATGATCCGGGGATTGGTGAGCTTGCGCTCGACGTTCACGAGGAGATCGAAGAGCGCGATGCGCACGTGAATCGATCGGCCCGTCCTCGCCTCGAGCGAGATGCGCTGCTTGAAGGCGGCCGCGACGAGGCTGCGGGCGTCGGGCTCCGTGAAATCGATCCCCGACAGGAGGCGGATGAGGGCGCTCGCCGCTTGTTCGCCCGTGTCCCTGGAGAGCTGGTCGAGGCGCTGGACCGCCTCGTCGGCAGTCGCCGCATGGAGCGCGGCGAGGACCCTGTCCGAGAACCGTTCCGGCCCCCTCGCCATCCTCACCCCTCCGTCAACGCGCGGGGATGATACGGCCAGAAGCTATTGACGGTCAAGGAGTTTGCCGACTCGCGGCGACCGAAGGTGCGCCGCGGCTGCCGACACCGCCGACGACTAGAACAGCCGGGTCGCCGGGGCAGTCGCCAGCAGGCGCCTGGCGTAGTGCGCGAGCCGAAGCACCGCGAGGTTCAATCGCCGCACCCTCTCGGACATTTCTCCTCCCTTCCCCGAACACCAGGGCGAGCAACGCGGGTGCCAGAGCTCGCTGCCGGAGCAAAAACGGCGACAACCACTCACATGCCTGAAGTTATGCCTCCCGCGGCGGAGGGCGACGCGCACGATTGAGCCCGTCAACGTCAAGCGCCTGACGCGTGTCTGACGCTGAGCAGCCGGAAAGTGTCGCAACGCAGAAACTCTTCCGGGCATCTCACCGTAGAGAGCCGGCGTCGCGCCCGACGTCGGAGCGCGCATGACGACGCATCGAGAGGAGACCGATGGCCGGGAGGAGGTTCAGTTCGACGGCGGCCACCTCGCCGGCGCCCGCGGCGGCAGGACTCTCCGCCGGGCTCTCCGATGAAGCGCTCATCGCGGACATCCTGTCGGGGGGGGGCGGAGAGTTCGAAAGCCTCGTGCGATCCCACCAGTCGGGGGTCTATGCCTTCCTCCTTCGCATGGTGCGGAACCCGGAAGAGGCGGCGGATCTGACGCAGGAAGTCTTCGTCAAGGTCTTTTCCAACCTCGAGCAGTTCAACCCGCAGTATCGGTTCAAGACCTGGCTCTACCGCATCGCGGCGAACGCCGCGGTCGACCGCCGGCGCCGGGCCCGCAAGGATCGAGGGCTCACCCACGTCGACCCGGCCGACGAGTCGGGCCCGGCCCAGCTCCGGTCGAGCCGACCCGGCCCCCACGAATTCTTCTCGGCCCTCGAGACGCGCGACCGACTGCAGGGGGCGCTCGCGGAGATGCCGCCGGCCTACCGGCAGGTGATCCTGCTCCGCTATCAGAACGAGATGCGCTACGACGAGATCGCGCGGGTCACGAGCCTCCCCATCGGAACCGTCAAGAACCGCATCTTTCGCGCCCGCGAGATGCTGAAGAAGGCGCTCGCATGAGCACCGCCGGATGCGCCCGCACGCGGGAGCTGCTGCCCCTGTACCTCGAACACGAGGCGGGTCCCGCCGACGCCCTGACGACTGCGTCGCACATCGTCACGTGCGGTGACTGCGCGGACGAGGCCGAGCGCCAGAAGGAGGTGAGCGCCGCCCTCCGACGAATGGCGGCGCCCATCCCGTCGCCGGACGTCTCCTCCGGCGTGATGGCCCGCCTCCGCCGCATGAAGTCCGCCGCCGGAGCGACGTCCGCCCTCAAGTGGTCCGCGATTTCCTCCGTGATCGCCGCGTTCGTCCTCCGGGTATCCATCCCCGCGCCGGTCTGGCAGGGAGGGCTCAGGATGCTCGCCCGTCTGGGCGAGCTCATGGATCTCGACACGCTCCTCGGACCGTTCTTCGAGCAGATGGCACGGCTCCTCCCCAACCCCGCGAGCCTGCTCGTCGGCCCCGCGTTCGGCGGCCTCCTCCCGTCGGCGTCGGGAACTTCGGGACCTTCCGCCGGCTGGCTCGCGGGCGTTCTCCTCGGCGCCGCGGCGCTCACCCTCATCGGCGCCCTCTTTCTGACGGGCGCGGTTCTCGCCGCGCGCCCGATCATCGCCTCCCGTCGTCGGGTTCGTCCGCGTTTTTGACAACCCCGAAACACTGCCCTACATTGGCCCTGTTCGCACTTCGGCACCGCGTTTCGCGGTGATCCGGGGTCTCGGTCGCGGCGGCACCGAACCGATGGGAGGCAACACCTCATGCCCTCAGGTTCCGAAATTGTTTCCCTCATAGGCCAGATCCAGGATCTCCGCGGATTCCGGGAACAGAACTGGGAAGGCACGTTCGAGGAATACGTCGACATCGCCCGCCAGCGCCCCGAGGTCTGCCGCACCTCCTTCCAGCGCGTGTACGACATGATCCTGTCGAAGGGGTGGTACGAGTACTACGACCACAAGAAGAGGGTCGTCCACTACAACTTCTTCGACGACGTCGACGACGGCGGCCGCGACGCCATCTACGGCCTCGATCTCGCGCTGATGAAGCTGGTCAACGTCTTCAAGTCCGCGGCGCAGCAGTACGGCACCGAACGCCGCGTCCTCCTGCTGCACGGGCCGGTCGGGAGCTGCAAGAGCACCATCGTCCGCCTCGTCAAGAAGGGGATCGAGGCCTACTCGCGGACCCCCGAGGGAGCGCTCTACACGTTCAAGTGGGTTGCGCTCGGCAGCGAGTTCGCGGGACGGAAGCCGGGGCGCGGGGAGGAGGAGATCCCCTGCCCGATGCACGAGGAGCCGCTCCATCTGATCCCCGAGGACCTGCGCCCGCGCGTCCTTGAGGCGATCAATCGCGGGAAGGCCGAGAACAAGCAAGTCGTCGTCTCCGGCGCCCTCTGCCCGGCGTGCCGACAGACCTACCGCGAGCTGAACGCGCGCTACCGCGGCGACTGGACGAAGATCATCGCCCACGTGAAGGTCCACAGGCAGCTCCTGTCCGAGAAGGACCGGATCGGGATCGGGACGTTCCAGCCGAAGGACGAGAAGAACCAGGACTCGACCGAGCTGACCGGGGACATCAACTACAGGAAGATCGCGGAGTACGGCGCCGAGAGCGACCCGCGCGCCTTCAACTTCGACGGCGAGTTCAACATCGCGAACCGCGGCGTCATCGAGTTCATCGAGGTGCTCAAGCTGGACGTCGCCTTCCTCTACGATCTCCTGGGCGCGTCGCAGGAGCACAAGATCAAGCCCAAGAAGTTCGCGCAGACGGACATCGACGAGGTCATCATCGGGCACACGAACGAGCCCGAGTACCGGAAGCTCCAGAACAACGAGTTCATGGAAGCCCTGCGGGATCGCACCATCAAGATCGACATCCCATACGTCACCCGGCTCAGCGAAGAGCTCAAGATCTACCAGCGCGACTACAACCCGTCGAAGATCAAGGGGAAGCACATCGCCCCCCACACCGTCGAGATCGCGGCGATGTGGGCGGTGCTCACGCGCCTCGAAGAGCCGAAGAAGGCGGACCTGACCCTCCTCCAGAAGCTCAAGCTCTACAACGGCAAGACGCTCCCCGGATTCACCGAGGACAACGTCAAGGAGCTTCGCAAGGAGTCGACGCGCGAGGGCATGGACGGCATCTCGCCGAGGTACATCCAGGACAAGATCTCGAACGCCCTCGTGAGCGACCGCGGCGAGGGATGCATCAATCCCTTCATGGTGATCAACGAGCTCGAGAGCGGGCTCAAGCACCACTCCCTCATCACCGTCGAGGATCTCCGGAAGCGATACAAGGACCTCCTCGTCGTCGTGAAGCAGGAGTACGAGGACATCGTCAAGAACGAGGTCCAGCGCGCGATCAGCGCCGACGAGGAGGCCATCTCGCGCCTCTGCTCGAACTACGTCGACAACATCAAGGCCTACACGCAGAAGGAGAAGATCCGCAACAAGTACACGGGCCAGATGGAGGATCCCGACGAGCGCCTCATGCGCTCGATCGAGGAGAAGATCGACATCCCCGAGAACCGCAAGGACGATTTCCGCCGGGAGATCATGAACTACATCGGCGCCCTGGCGGTCGAGGGCAAGACCTTCAACTACCGCACGAACGAGCGGCTGCACAAGGCCCTCGAGCTCAAGCTCTTCGAGGACCAGAAGGACTCGATCAAGCTCACGAGCCTCGTCTCGAGCGTCGTCGACAAGGACACGCAGGAGAAGATCGACGTCGTCAAGTCGCGCCTGACCAAGGATTACGGGTATTGCGAGGTCTGCTCCACCGACGTGCTCAACTACGTCGCCAGCATCTTCGCCCGGGGCGACGCGAAGCGCTGATCCCACCGGGGGCGGGGGCTACAGACGGACGACCCCCTTCGCCGCGATCACCAGGCCGTGCATCGGCTCGCGCACGGAGATCTCCTGGACGCCCGCCCTGGCCAGCAGGTCCCGGAGCCCGTCCCGGGTGAACGCGCGATGCGCGCGGGCCGTGCGCGCGTAGGCCACCAGCCCGCGGTGATCCTCCATCGACAGCCCGGCCTCCCGGGAGTACTTCCTCGCGGTCCGCGAGTCGAGGCTGCTCGACGGCTCGCAGCAGACGATCGTCGACCCGTGCCGGCTGGTGGTGTGCATCTGACGCACCACCAGAAGCGGATGCCTCGACCGATACACGTAGTTGACCGAGATCACCCGATCGTTCGTGTACTGAGGGGTCGGGATGACGTTGGACCTCCCCCACTGGAACCGGACGTTCGTCAGGCCCCTGGCGTGCTGTTCCCGCTCGAGACGCGCGAGATCGTCCTCGGAAAGGTCGTCGACCACCATGAGCTGGCGGCAGCGGGGGGCGATCCACGGGATCATCCGCAGATCGGCCGAGCCGAGCACGACGACGTTGTCGTCGGCCCCCACGCCGGCCATCTCGACCACCTCGCGCAGGACGGGCTCGAAGACCGGCGAGGCCGCGAGCGCCGCGAGGCCGCGCGCCCTCCCGAGCCTCACGCGAACCGACATGTCGGCGAGCCACCCGATGGATTCCCAGTCCCGTCGCGGCATCCGAATGATTCTCCCGCCGGACCGGCGGGCGTCTTTGCCCGCCTCCGGACCCGGCACTATACTTTTACTTAACTCGCGGGCTGCGAGCAAGTTCCAGACCGGCGGGATCGGTCGTCACCAGGGGTTCGGGACCGCAGAAAATGGCCCTCAAGATCGAGCAGGACCTCAACCGGTTCAAGCAGATTGTGCGCGGCCGCATCAAGAAGAATCTGCGGAAGTACATCACGCACGGCGAGCTGATCGGGCGGCGCGGCAAGGACCTGATCAGCATCCCGATCCCGCAGATCGATCTCCCCCGCTTCGTCTACGGGCCGAACCAGACGGGCGGCGTCGGCCAGGGCGAAGGGGAGATCGGCCAGCCCGTCGGCGCGGGCGAGCCCGAGGAGGGCTCCGGGAAAGCGGGCGACGCCCCGGGCGAGCACATCCTCGAGGTCGAGGTCCCGCTGGACGAGCTGGCGAAGATCCTCGGCGAGGAGCTCGAGCTCCCCGACATCAAGCACAAGGGGCGCAAGCAGATCATCTCGGAGAAGGACAAGTACTCCGGCGTGGCGACGGCGGGCCCGGAGAGCCTGAGGCACTTCAAGCGCACGTACAAGGAGGCTCTCAAGCGTCAGATCGCCTCGGGCACCTACGACCCGATGAGCCCCCGCATCGTCCCGATCCGCCGCGACCGGCGGTACCGCACGTGGCGGGTGCAGCGCGAGCCCGAGACGAACGCGGTGATCGTCTACATGATGGACGTATCGGGGTCGATGGGCGACGAGCAGAAGGAGATCGTGCGGCTCGAGTCCTTCTGGATCGACACGTGGCTGCGGAGCCAGTACAAGGGCCTCGAGGTCCGCTACATCATCCACGACGCGGAGGCGCGGCTGGTCGACCAGGAGACCTTCTACCACACGAGGGAATCCGGAGGCACGGTCATCTCGTCGGCCTACCGCCTCTGCGACAAGCTCGTGCGCGACGAGTTCCCTCCCGAGGAGTGGAACGTCTACCTCTTCCACTTCTCGGACGGCGACAACTGGTCGCAGGGAGACACGGAGGAGTGCGTGCGCATCCTGCGCGAGGCGCTGCTCCCGGCGACGAACCAGTACTGCTACGGGCAGGTCGAGAGCCCGTACGGCACCGGACAGTTCCTCCAGGACCTCCGGGAGGCCTTCGCCGAGGACGAGCGCGTCGCGCTGAGCCAGATCGAGGGGAAGGACGCGATCTACGCGTCGATCAAGGAATTCCTGGGGAGGGGGCGATGAACCTCCCGGCGCACCTCGATCGCCTGCGGCGCGAGATCCGCGGCTACGCCATCGACTACGGCCTCGACTTCTTCGAGGTCATCTTCGAGGTTCTCGACTACGACCGCATGAACGAGGTCGCGGCGTACGGCGGCTACCCGACGCGCTACCCGCACTGGCGGTTCGGGATGGAGTACGAGCACCTCAGCAAGTCGTACGCCCATGGGCTCCACAAGATCTACGAGATGGTCATCAACAACAACCCGTGCTACGCCTATCTCCTCGAGGAGAACGCGCCGGTCGATCAGAAGATCGTCATGGCTCACGTCTACGGCCACTCCGACTTCTTCAAGAACAACGTGTCCTTCTCCAAGACGAACCGGAAGATGGTCGACGAGATGGCGAATCACGCGGCGAGGATCCGCCGGTTCATGGAGAAGTACACGGTCGAGGCCGTCGAGGACTTCATCGACGCCTGCCTCTCCCTCGAAGGGCTCATCGATCCGCACTCCCCGTTCATCGTGCGGGAGCGGACGCGCGACGACGGGAACGCCGAGGAGGAGGAGACGGCGCCGCGGCGCCTTCGCAGCAAGGACTACATGAGCAACTTCATCAACCCGCCGTCGTTCCTCGAGGAGCAGCAGAAGAAGCTGGACGAGGAGCGGCACCGGGCGAAGCGCTTCCCCGAGGAGGCGGTCCGCGACGTCCTCAAGTTCCTGCTCGAGCACGCGCCCCTCGAGAGCTGGCAGAGCGAGGTGCTCAACATCATCCGCGAGGAGGCGTATTACTTCGCCCCGCAGGGACAGACCAAGATCATGAACGAGGGGTGGGCGACGTACTGGCACTCGAAGATCATGACCGAGAAAGCCCTCACCGACGCCGAGGTCATCGACTACGCCGATCACCACTCGGGGACCGTCGCGAGCCATTCGGGCCGGCTGAACCCCTACAAGCTCGGCCTCGAGCTCTACAAGGACATCGAGGACCGGTGGAACAAGGGGAAGTTCGGGAAGGAGTACGACGAGTGCGAGGACAGCCGCGCCCGCCGGGAGTGGGACCGGCGGCTGGGCCTCGGGCGCGAGAAGATCTTCGAGGTGCGCCGGCTCCACAACGACGTGACGTTCATCGACGCCTTCCTGACGGAGGAGTTCGCGGTCACGCACCGCTACTTCACCTACCAGTACAACAAGAAGGCGAACCAGCAGCAGATCGCGAGCCGCGACTTCAAGTCGATCAAGGCGCAGCTCCTCTTCCAGCTCACCAATCACGGCCAGCCGTTCATCTTCGTGACGGACGCCAACTACCGCAACCGCGGCGAGCTCTTCCTCATGCACCGGCACGAGGGAATGGATCTCAAGATCGACTGGGCGCGCGAGACGCTCAGGAACGTCCAGAGGATCTGGCACCGCCCCGTCCACCTCCAGACGCTCGCCGAGAACCGCGGGCGGGTCCTGTCCTTTGACGGGAAGGATCACTCCGAGGCCGATTCGGCCGACGTCGCCTCGGCGGACGCCGCGAGCCGCTGAGGCCGCAGCCCCCTCGACGGGCGGGAATACCGGCCGCGCCCTCCCGTGTTAGCATTCCGCACGGTTCTCTCATTCCGCGGTTCGTCCTCTCCCGGGAGCTGACGTGACGGGCTCAGTCTTTCTCGCGAACGACCGGCCCATCCGGCACGCCGACGAGCTGATCGATCTCTTCCTCTCCGGATGCAAGCCGGAGAGCTCGTGGGGGATCGGGCTCGAGTACGAGAGGCTTCCGATCGACGCGTCGACCGGGCGGGCCGCTCCGTACGCCGGAGAGCGCGGCGTGGAGAGCGCGCTGCGGGATCTGGCGGCGCGGTTCGGCTGGACCCCGGAGCTCGAGGGGGGCCACACCATCGGCCTCGCGCGCGCCGGGAGCCTCATCTCCCTGGAGCCGGGGGGACAGCTCGAGCTCAGCGCCCGGGTGCACCGGGACCTCGGATCGGTCCGGGCGGAGCTCGCACGCTATCTGAGGGAGACGGCTGCGGTCTCGCGCGATCGCGGCCTCGCCTTCGTCCCGCTCGGCCTCCAGCCGATTTCCCGCATCGAGGAGATCGCGTGGGTCCCCAAGGGCCGGTACGCGATCATGGCCCCCTATCTCGCCGCTCGGGGCGCGCTCGCCCACCACATGATGAAGGGGACGGCGGGCTGCCAGCTCAACTTCGACTACGGATCTCAGGAGGACGCCGCCGAAAAGCTCCGCGTCGCCATGGGGGTCACCTCCATCGTGACGGCCATCTTCGCCAACTCCCCCGTCGCCGCCGGCGCCGGCGGCTCCGCCCCTTCACGGCGGGCCGGCATCTGGCTCGACACCGATCCTTCCCGATGCGGCCTGCTCGAGCTCGCCTTCCGCGGCGACTTCACGTTCCACGACTACCTCGAGTACGCGCTCGACGTTCCCGTGATCTTCATCCGGCGCGACGGGCAGTGGGTCCCTCTCGAGGGGACGCCCTTCCGCCGGTTTCTGTCTCAGGGCTTCCAGGGCCTTCGCGCGACGCTCGCGGACTGGGTCCTCCACCTCACGACGATTTTCACCGAGGTGCGCCTCAAGACGTACCTCGAGGTGAGAGGGGCCGACAGCGTCCCCCCCTCTCTGGCGCTCGCGCTCAGCGCCCTCTGGAAGGGCCTTCTCTACGATGGGGGCGCGAGGCGTGCGGCCTGGGGGCTCGTCGCCGATCACCCGTTCGCGCGGCGGGTCCAGTTCCACCGCGACGTGTGCGAGCGAGGACCGCAGGCCGAGCTCGACGGCGTCACGGCCCGCGACCTCGCGACGGAGCTCGTCGCCATCGCGCGGGCCGGGCTCACGCGACAGCTCGCGTCGGCGTCGGTCGGCGCGGAGGGTGACGAGCCGGGGATGCTCGATCCCCTCTCCCCCGTCCTGGCGTCCCCCGGGGGGAGCGCAGGCGACGGGCTGGCTCTCGCGTGGAAGCGCGACGCCGCGACCGCGCTCGGGGACCTGCTCGCGGAATCCGCCCGCTCCGCCGACGCATTCGCCGACCTGTACGCTCCGGCCCGGCCATGACCGCCGGCGGGACCCGCCATGGGGCCGAGATCCGGAAGGTCCTGTGGATCACTCTCGGCCTCAACCTCGCCGTCGCCGTGGCGAAGATCGCCGCCGGGGCCGCCACCTCGACGCTGAGCGTCCTCGCGGACGGCTACCACTCGCTCCTCGACGGGTCCGGGAACATCGTCGGGCTCGTCGCCATCCGCTTCGCGCACAAGCCGCCCGACGACGATCACCATTACGGCCACCGGAAGTTCGAGGTGCTGGCGTCGATGGTGATCTCGCTCGTCCTCTTCGCCACCGCGTTCGAGATCGTGGCCTCCGCGCTCTCCCGCCTGCGCGGCGAGGGGACCCCCGATCCGCGCCCCGTCACCTTCGTCACCCTCCTCGTGACGCTGGCGGTGAACGTCTTCGTGACGACGTACGAGTCGCGCCGGGGACGGGAGCTGGGATCGCCCTTTCTCGTGGCGGACGCGAGGCATACCCTCTCCGACGTCCTCGCCTCGTGCGGCGTGCTGATCGCGATCGTCTGCGTCCGGGCGGGGATCCCGTGGGCGGATCCGGCGGCCGCGGTCGTGATCGGCGTCGTGATCGTGCTCGCGGGGTACAGGATCCTGGTCTCGGGGCTCGACGTGATCGCGGATCGAAGCGTCCTCGACGCCGCCCGGATCCAGGCGGCGGTCCTCGAGAGCCCGGGGGTGACCTCGTGCGGAAGGATTCGGACGCGCGGCTTCC
>JACPZX010000060.1 GCA_016195325.1 Acidobacteriota bacterium | reverse complement strand
GGAGCCCCCGCGCTCGCACGCCGCGCACACGAGCACGCCGGTGCGGACCTGCTCGACCGCCGGGTGCGCGGGGCTGATCGCCGCCGCGGGCGCCCCGGCGCGGCGCGCGACGCCGTAGCTCACGACCGCGACGAAGAGCGTCGCGGCGACGGCCGCCAGGATTCTGAAGGCCGCGCCGTCCCGGCCCCACGATGAGGCGGCCTCCCGGGCGTCCTCGCGTCGCAGCGCGTCACGGATTCGATCCGACAGGGCGGGATCGGCCTCCTCCCGCGTCAGACCCCGGGCGAGAGCGCCGTCGAAGGCGACCTCGAACGCGCGGTAGCGGCGGCACGCCTCACATCGCTCGAGGTGATCGCGCACGGCGTCGACGCGGCCGGCGGGGAGCTCGTTCGCGAGAGCGGCCGCCAGGAGCTCGCGGATCCCGGCGCAGTCGTCCCGGCTCGCCCCCGCGCCGCTCACGTCAGCCCCTTCATCGGCGCCGCCGCGAGTCGCGCGCGTCGCTGAGGCTGACGACGCCGGGGCCTTCGTCCCGCGGCCCGTCGAGGAGGCCTCGATCCTGCGCGTAGCTCATGAGCCTCTCCTGCATCATCCGCCGGGACCTGTGGAGCCGCGACATCACCGTCCCGATCGGGCACTCGAGGACCGCGGCGATCTCCCTGTACGAGAGCCCTTCCATCGCCGAGAGGGTCAGCACCATGCGATACTCTCCGGGGAGGTCTGCGAGGGCCCGCTCGATCTCGCCGTCCAGGCAACCCGACACGAGGATCTGCTCCGGGCTCGTCTCGGGGCGCGCGGAGGCGGCGCCCCGCTCGATGAGCGTCTCGAGCCTCCCCTCCGCTCCCCCCGTCTCCACTTCCTGCCATCCCCGCCGCGCGCGCCGGTAACGGTTCACGAAGAGATTCCTGAGAATCGTGAGGAGCCAGGCCCGGATGTTCGTCCCCGACTCGTAGCGGTCGAAGAAGCGGTACCCCCGGAGCAGGGTCTCCTGCACGAGATCCTCCGCCTCCTCCCGGCGGCGCGTCAGCTTCATCGCGACGTTGTGCAGCGAGCGGACGTGCGGCATCGCGCTCTCCTCGAACGCGGATCTCCGCGCTTCCCGGTCGGGAGCCATCGCCGACGTCGCTTCTCCGATCGTGCACGGCCGAAGACCGTCCGAGGCCGCTGCCTGCACAACACGCGCGGCGGGCCTCGGTATTCCCGCCTCCCCCGGGGTCCCGAAGGGGCCGTGGGGACTCCGGGTCAGCCGCGCCGCGAAAGCCGGAAGGTGGCGCGCACCGAGCCGACCTCCCTCCCGCGAAGGTTTCGGACCGTCAGCGCGGAGCGGAGGGATTCGGGAACGGCGGCCCCGCTCAGCGCTCCGAGCTGTCGGAGCGTCTCGAGAACGACGGCCGTGCGCGCGCGGCCGGAGTCCCCGTCGAAGATCTTCACCGCGATGCCGAGCGGGCCCGAGGGAGAGTCCCACCCCATCGCGTGAAACCCGTCCGCACCGATCTTGGCCAGCAGCCGCGGGATCGCGCGCATGAGCACGGTGTCGAGCATCCCGTCGCCTGCGACCATCTCGGGGTGGGCCCGCATCGCGCTCGCGACCCGCCCGGCCATGAGCCCCAGGGCCGCCGATCCCGCCGGCGCGGCGGGGGGGGCGACGAGGCGCGCGAAGGAGACCGCCGCCTCGCGGAGCGAGACGCCGAAGGTCGGCGCGCTGCACCCATCCACCGCCACCACGATGTCCCGCGCGGATCTTCCCGTGAACGCCGCGACCGCCTCGAGATTCCGGCGCTGGACCGGGTGCTCGGGATCGAGATAGCTCTCGAGCGGGTGCCCCAGCGCGCGCGACGCCGCCAGCATGCCGGCGTGCTTCCCCGAGCAGTTGTTCATGAGCACTCCGGGGACCCCTCCGTTCGTCAGCACTCTCTCGGCCGCGGGGCGCGAGAAGGGGAGGTGCGTGCCGCATTGAAGCGCCTCTTCCGGAAGCCCGGCCCGCGCGAGGATCGAGCGGGCCGCGTCGACGTGGTGCGGCTCGCCCGCGTGGGACGAGCTGATGAGCGCAATCTCGGGCGGAAGGAGGCCGTAGCGTTCGGCGATGCCGGCCTCGAGGACGGCGGCCGCCTGGAACGGCTTGGCGGCCGACCGCAGGAAGATGATGCGCTCGGGGTCGCCCAGGGTCGCCTCGAGGCGGCCGTCGGGATGCGCGACGGCGATCGCCGCGGCGTGGGCGCACTCGACGATCTCGCCCCGTGTGATCTCGACCGCGCTTTCGCTGGATGGAGAGGTCATAGGCCCGATTGTAGTCCGCCGCCCGCGCGGCTTGACAGCCCCGGGGGAATGCGCCTAGGCTTGCGCCCCTAAGTATCCCGCCTACAGATAGTTCACGCATTTTCCAGGAGGCGACGTGAAGCTCCTGTACCTCGACTGCTTCTCCGGGATCGCCGGAGACATGCTCCTCGGCGCCCTCATCGATCTGGGCGTCGACCTCGGGACGATCCGCAGGAAGCTGGCGGCCCTTCCCCTGCGCGGGTACGAGCTCTCCGCGCGCCGCGTCTCGCGCCAGGGGATCTCGGGGACCAAGTTCGACGTGCGCGTGGGCCGCGGGCACGCGCACCGCGGGTGGAGCGAGATCAGGAAGATCATCGAGGACGCCGGATTCGAGGACGCCGTGCGCGTGAAATCGCTCGCCGTGTTCCGCCGGCTGATCGAGGTCGAGGCCCGCATCCACAGGGTGCCCGTCGAGAGGGTCCACCTCCACGAGGTGGGGGCGGTGGACGCGATCGTCGACATCGTCGGCTCGGTGATCGCGCTGCGCGAAGTGCTCGGCGCCGACGGGCGGCTCCACGCCTCCCCGCTCCGACTGGGGAGCGGCACCGTGACGATGGAGCACGGGACCTTCCCGGTCCCGGCGCCGGCGACCGCCGCGCTGGTGAAGGGAGTCCCCGTCTCGGCCGGACCCGTGGAGGGGGAGCTGGTCACCCCCACGGGGGCCGCGCTCGTGACGACGCTCGCCGTGTCGTTCGGCCCCCTCCCGCCGATGACCGTGCGCGAGATCGGCTACGGAGCGGGGACGCGGGAGTACGCCGACCACCCCAACCTTCTGCGCGCGATCCTCGGCGAGTCGACGGTGGTCAAGGAGCTCCGCGAGGAGGTGTCGGTCCTCGAGTGCACCGTGGACGACATGAACCCGCAGGGGTACGGCTACCTCATGGAGCGCCTCTTCGCGGGCGGCGCGCTCGAGGTCTTCTACACGCCCGTCCTCATGAAGAAGAACCGCCCGGGCACGCTCGTCACCATCATCGTCCCGGAGAACAGGTTCGGCAGCGTCGCCGCCATCCTCTTCCGCGAGAGCACGACGATCGGCTTCCGCCACACGATCGCCGGGCGCGTCGAGCTCGCGCGCGACATCGTGACCGTCGCCACGCCCTTCGGCCCCGTGCGCATGAAGATCTCGTCCCTCGACGGCGTCACGACCCAGGCGCATCCCGAGTACGAGGACTGCCGGAAGCTCGCCTCGACGCGCGATGTCCCGCTCAAGGAAGTCCAGGCGGCCGCGGTCGACGCGTACCGCGCCTCGAGGCCCGCGGCCGCCCGCGCGGCGCGGCCGGCCACGCCCCGGAAGAGGAAGGCGAAGCGTTGAACGGCGCCGGGCGGTACTACGTCACGACGCCGATCTACTACGTCAACGACGTGCCGCACATCGGCCACATGTACACGACGGTCGTCGCCGACGTGGTCGCGCGCTACCAGCGCATGCTGGGGCGCGACGTCCGGTTCCTGACGGGGACGGACGAGCACGGGCAGAAGATCGAGCGCGCCGCGAAGAAACAGGGGATCGCGCCGAAGGAGCTGGCCGATCGCGTCGTCGCCCGCTACCACGATCTGTGGAGGCGCATCGGCTCGACGCACGACGACTTCATCCGGACCACCGACCCCCGTCACGCCCGCGGCGTGGTGAGCATCTTCGAGAGGGTCCGGGCGGCCGGCGACGTCTACCTCGGCGCGTACAGCGGCATGTACTGCCCGGGGTGCGAGGCCTTCTATCCGGAGAGCCAGCTCGTGAACGGCCGGTGCCCCGATCTCGGCCACGAGGTCGAGCCGCTCCAGGAGGAGTCGTACTTCTTCCGCCTCTCGAGGTTCCAGGAGCCGCTCCTCAGGCACTACGCGGAGCACCCGGAGTTCGTGCGGCCGGCGACGCGCCTGAACGAGGTCGTCCGTTTCGTCGAGATGGGGCTCCGCGACCTCTCGATCAGCCGCACGGCCTTCTCGTGGGGCATCCCGCTCCCAGGAGATCCCCGCCATGTTTTCTACGTCTGGTTCGACGCGCTCTGCAACTACGTCACGGCGCTCGGGTACGCGGACGGCGGCGGCGACTACGCGCGGTACTGGCCGGCCGACGTGCACCTCGTCGGCAAGGACATCCTCCGATTTCACGCGGTGTACTGGCCGGCGTTCCTGATGTCGGCGGGGCTCCCCCTCCCCCGCACGATCTGGAGCCACGGGTGGTGGCTCCGGGCCGAGGGAAAGATGTCCAAGTCGACGGGGAACGTCGTGGATCCCGTGCCGCTGATCGAGCGGTTCGGCGCGGGGCCGGTGCGCTACTTCCTCCTCCGCGACATGGCGTTCGGCCAGGACGCCCAGTTCTCCGAGGAGGGGTTCATCGAGAGGATCAACAACGACCTCGCGAACGATCTCGGCAACCTGGCGAGCCGCCTCCTCACCCTGGTGGAGAGCGACTGGGGGGGGACGGTCCCACCGATCGCCATCCCGGGGCGGGGCCGCCAGCCCGACGACGTCTTCCAGCTGCGGGCGCACGCGACGCGGGCGCTCGAGGAGTGCCGCGTCGCGATGGACGAGTTCCGGTTCCACGAGGCCCTCGCGTCGCTGTGGAGCGTCGTCTCCGAGACCAACCGTTACATCGTCAAGTGGGAGCCCTGGGCGCTGGCCAAGGTCGCCTCGAAGAAGGAGCTGCTGGGAGCCGTCCTCAGGGAGGCGTCCGAGGCCCTCGCGGCCGTGGCGCTCTCGATCTGCCCTGTGATGCCCGAGGCCTCGCAGGAGCTCTGGAGCCGCCTCGGCGGCTCCGGCCGCGCGGAACAGCACGATCTCTTCCGCCGTGCGCCCGACAAACGCTGGGCGCTCCTCACCACCGGCGCCGCGACCCGGCGAGGGAGCGCGCTCTTTCCGCGCATCGACAAGGACGCCTATTTCAAGGAGGGAACGATGGACCCATCGACACCGAAACCACCGAGCGACGCCCCGGGACTGCCGGCGGCCCCGGCCGGACCCGCGCCGGTCACGCCCGCGGCCGCAGCGCCACCCGCCGACGCCCCCATCTCCATCGAGGACTTCCAGAAGGTGAAGCTCCGCACGGGGAGAATCCTCGCCGCCGAGCGCATCCCCGGGGCGGATCGAATCCTCAAGCTGACCGTCGACGTCGGCACCGACACGAGGACCGTCGTGGCCGGGATCGCGCTTCAGTACCAGCCCGAGTCGCTGGTCGGCAAGACGGTCGTCATCGTCGTCAACCTCAAGCCGGCGAAGCTCCGCGGCGTGGAGTCGCAGGGGATGCTCCTCGCGGCCGACCTCGGCGGCTCGCCGATCATCGCGACCTTCGAGCGGGAGATCCCGCCGGGGAACGTCGTTCGCTGATGGCGGACGATCGGGAGCGGGCGCCCTCGCCGCCGTTCATCGACTCGCACGCTCACCTGTCGATGCCCCTCTTCGCGGAGGATCTCCCCCGCGTGCTCGCGCGCGCCGCCGCCGCGGGGATGACGGACGTTCTCACGGCGGCGACGAGCCTCGCCGATGCCGGGCGCAACGCCGATCTCGCCCGGCCGGAAGGCGCTCCCCGCGTCTGGGCGGCCGTCGGATTCCATCCGCACGAGGCGAAATCGTGGCGGGACGGCGACGACGAAGTCCTGGCGGAGTTCTTTCTCCGCCCGGGAATCGTGGCGATCGGCGAGACCGGGCTCGACTACCACTACGACCTGTCGCCGCGCCCGGCGCAGCGCGAGGTCCTCGCGCGGCAGGTCCGTCTCGCGACCCGGCTGAAGCGCCCGATCATCGTCCACTGCCGGGACGCCGCGGACGACGTCATCGCCATTCTCGAGGGGGAAGGGGCCCGCGAGTGCGGGGGGGTTCTGCACTGTTTCACCGAGAGCTCCGCGTTCGCGGAGCGCTGCCTGTCCCTCGGCTTCTACATCTCGTTCTCGGGAATCCTGACGTTCAAGAACGCCGGGCACCTTCGCGAGGTGGCGAAAGGGATCCCGGCCGACCGTCTCCTGGCGGAGACCGATTCCCCGTTCCTGGCGCCGGTCCCGCACCGCGGCGAGAGGAACGAGCCCGAGCGCGCCTCGGTCGTCACCGGAGCGCTGGCCGAGCTCCGGGGGATCTCGAACGCGGAGCTTTCCGCGGCGATCAGCGCGAACTTCCGGAGATTCCTCGGACTCCCCCCCGCCTGACGAGGGATCTCAGGGCGCGGCGAGGCCGTCGCTGGCCCCTCCCGCCGCCGGCGTCCGCGCGCGAAGCCAGTCCTCCCACTCTCGCTGGAGCTCGTCGACGTCGCCCGGCAATTGCGCCGAGTCGGCGAGGATGCGCGTCGTCACCCGACCGCGTGCCGCCCCGGCCGTGACCCGGTCGGCCAGCGTGTTCCCGCCCCTCCCGAACAGGAACTCCCCGACGGCGTAGCTCTCGTCGGCGAACTGCTGTCCGGCATCGGCTCCGGAGCCTTCCTCCGGGCCCGCCGAAGGCGAGTCCCGCCGCGCCACGAGAAGACGCCAGAGGGGAATCGCCGGGGGGATCTCACCGCTCACGCGCCGGAACCTCGCCTCGCGGGCGGCGCTCCCCTCGCACCACGCGGCGACGGCCTCGTCCAACCAGGCGGGGGGGAGATCCGCGACGGCGCCGTGCCGCCGCCCAGGGGCGCAACCAGGGGGAGGACTCTCTCCCAGCTCGCGACGCAGCCGGGCGTCGAACAGCACGTGGCCGATAGCGTGCGCGAGGCCCGACTCGGGCGAAATGTCCGGCTCGCGCCCGTCGATCACCCAGCGGACGCAGGCGACCCCCTTCGCGGCGAGCTCCGGAGGCTCGGCGCCTGTCGAGCCGCCTTCGGAATCGACGAGGATGGCCAGCGTTTCGGGCGAGGTGGGAAAGAGGAGCCGAAAGCGACGGAGCGCCGACTCGGCTTCGAAGCGAATCCGCCGGACGTCAACTCCGGGGGGCGCCAGCACCTCGATCGCGTCCGAGGCGGCGACGGGAGGTCGGGGCTTCCCAGCCGCGACGACTTGCGCCGCGATCGAGATGGCCAGCAGGACGGCCAGCGCTGGACCCCGACGGTGGACAGGCACGCGCTGATGCTCCCCGCACTCGGGAGGTCTCCCCTCCCCTCGGACGACCCGGCCAGGCTCGAGGCGGGTGGGCAGAGCTTCCCCCTCGCACCGGCACACTACGTCGGGGATCACCGGCAGGTTTCGATGCAGGAAGCGTTGGGAGGGTCTTTCGTGGCAGCGGCCCCGGATGGCCGTGCTCTGGACCTGAGACAGTTCCCCAGTCTCAATGATCTCAGAATGATACTCATTGGGAATGCGCCGGAGGTGATGGCGCCCTTTCCCCTCCTGCTGGCCCATCAAGAAGCCCGGACCGCCCCGCAGCTGTCCGTTCCTCTCTTCCTGGGCACCGCCGACGCAGGAGGGGTAAGGCCGCCATCACCCGGCCACCGGTTGCCGGCCGGCGCTGGGGCCGCTCTTGACTAAGCAATGCTCCTGCCAGCCGTCGCAATTGTCGGGATTCAAGACCAAAAGCCGCATGGGGCCTGCGGGCGCCGGAGCGGGGGAGGGCGCCGGATCCCCGTGCGCGGCGTCGGGTGTTCGGGACTTCCGGACGCAATGTGTCGGGTTTTTGTTGACCCATGAGACCGGGGACCTCTACAATCCGACATGCGAACTTCCGACGCCAGCATCCTGGTGGTCGACGACGATCCGAGCCTTCGGGAGCTGCTCGTCGACCTGCTCAGCAGCCAGGGATACCAGACGGTCGCGGTCGTCAACGGCAAGGAGGCGATCGAGGCGCTCACCCGCGATCGATTTCAGCTGCTGCTGACGGATCTCAGGATGCCCGTCATGGGCGGAGGCCGCCTCGTCGAGGAGTGCCTCAAGCGCTGGCCCGACCTTCCCCTGATCGTCCTGACGGCCTACGGCTCCATCGAGGACGCGCTGGAGCTCATCCGCCGCGGCGTCTACGACTACATCCCGAAGCCTCACAAGGAGAAGGATCTCCTCCTCCGCATCGCCCGCGCGCTCGAGCGCGAGCGCCTCACGACAGAGATCAAGGAGCTGCGCGACCGGCTCGAGGACAAGAGGCACGACCGGATCCTGGGGGACGACCCCGTCGTCCGGCAGGCTCTCGCGCGCGCCGAGGCGGTCGCCCCGACGGATTTCCCCGTCGTCCTGATGGGAGACTCTGGGACGGGCAAGGAGCTCTTCGCCCGATTCATCCACGCGCACAGCACGCGCCGCGCGGCGCCGTTCGTGGCCGTGAACTGCGGCGCGATCCCGCGCGAGCTCTTCGAGAGCGAGATCTTCGGATACGCCAAGGGGGCGTTCACCGGCGCCCAGAACGACAAGCGCGGCCTATTCGAGGAGGCCGAGGGTGGGACGCTCTTCCTGGACGAGATCGTCGACATCGCCACGGATCACCAGGTGAAGCTCCTGCGCGCGCTCCAGGAGAGGGAGATCAAGCGCGTCGGAGAGAACGCGGTCCGGCGAGTCGACGTCCGCATCATCTCCGCCTCCAACCGCGATCTGGCGGCGGCGGTGCGCGAGGGGCGGCTTCGCGAAGATCTCTACTACCGGCTCAACGTCATGCCGATCCGTCTTCCGCCGCTCCGCGAGCGGCGCGGCGATCTGCTCCCCCTCGCGCAGCACCTCCTCGAGCGGGAGGGAGCCGCGATGAGCAGGGCCATGAAAGGGTTCAGCCGGGGCGCGGCGGAGAAGATCCTGCAGTACCCGTGGCCCGGGAACGTGCGCGAGCTCGAGAACCGCATCAAGCAGGCGCTGGTCCTGGCGAGCGGCGAGCAGATCGGCGCCGAGGATCTCCTTCTCGAGGACGAGAGCCTCGTGCGAAGGCTCGACCCGGGAGGCGTCGGCGAGACCGATCGCGGCGCGCCGGGAGCCTCCGCTTACGTCCCACCGGCGGCATTTCCGTCGTTCAACGAAGCGAGGCGGTGCTTCGAGCGCGACTATCTCGTCGACGTCCTGCGCCGGAACCGGGGGAACGCGACCGCCGCGGCGAAGGAGGCGGGAAAGCACCGCAGCGAGTTCTACGATCTCATCAAGCGGCACGGGCTCCAGCCGGCCGACTTCCGGAGCGGAAGCTCCGGCCTCCCCGCGCCTCCTTCCCCCGCCCCGTCGGGCGACCCGGGGAAGTGACCCCGACGGACGAAAGGGCGGCCATCCCGTGCCCGAGCTGCCGGACATCGTCGTCTACGTCGAGTGCCTCGACCGGAGAATCACGTCGAGAAGGCTGACGGCGATCCGCATCGTCAGCCCGTTCCTCCTCCGCTCGGTGGCTCCCTCTCCTTCCGAGGCCGAGGGGCGCCTCGTGACGGCGGTCGGGCGTCTCGGGAAGCGCCTCGTGGTCTCTCTCGAAGGCGACCTGCACCTCGTGCTGCACCTGATGATCGCGGGCCGGCTGCGTTGGCGCGGTCCCGGGGCGCCGATGCCCGGGCGGATCGGCCTCGCGTCGTTCGACTTCGAGTCCGGGCGCCTGCTCCTCACCGAGGCGGGGACGAAGCGTCGCGCCTCCCTCCACGTCGTCGAGGGAGCCGCGGCGCTGCGCGGGCACGATCCGGGCGGAATCGATCCCGTCACCTGCGGCCTCGACGCATTTCACGAGGCGCTCGCGCGCGAGAACCACACGCTCAAGCGGGCGCTCACCGATCCAGGGATATTCAGCGGGATCGGCAACGCCTACTCGGACGAGATCCTCCACCGCGCGCGGCTGTCTCCGTTCCTGACGACCCGGCAGATCGAGCCCGGAGTCGTGGCCCGGCTCATGGAGGCGGCCCGCGAGGTCCTGACGGAATGGACCGTGCGCCTGAGGCGCGAAGCCGGAGAGGGATTCCCCGAGAAGGTGACCGCCTTCCGCGAGGAGATGTCGGTGCATGGGAAGTTCGGCAAGCCCTGTCCCGTTTGCGGCGCGGCGGTGCAGCGCATCGTCTACGCCGGGAACGAGGCGAACTACTGCGCGCGGTGCCAGACAGGCGGGCGGCTCCTCGCCGACCGATCGCTGTCGCGCCTGCTCAAGGACGACTGGCCGCGGACGCTGGACGAGCTGGAGCGGCGCGCGCGGCGCTGACCTGGCGGGCGCTCAGGATCCGGGGGTCTTCCCGAGGAGTATGTCCTTGATCCGGCGCAGCTCCGTCTCGCGCTGGGCCAGCTGCGTCTTCGTCTCCTCGGTCTCGGTGTGCGACGCCTCGATCTGGGCCTTGAGATCGGCGATCGACTTGTTCAGGTCGTCCTCCCGCGCGAGGAGGGCGAGGATCAGGCGGATGGCGTGCCCCGACGGGACCGAGCCCCCGGAGGCGAGAGACTGCTGCAGGAGCACCCGCGCCCGCTCGACGTCGCGCGACGGGTTGTCCGGCAGCGCGGACAGGATGCCGAGCGTGAAGAGCGCCTCCCCCCGGGACGGCGTACCGGTCCCCATCGCGACGACCGCCTCGAGCCTCGACACCGCGAGGGCGCGGTCGCCGAACTTGAGCGCCGTCATGGCCTCGTCGAACTCCCGCGCCCCCGGCACGGGGGCCGGAGCCGGAGGGGGCGCGGCGGAAGGGGCCGGGGAAGGCGGCGCGACCGTCCGGCTCCCGGGCCTCGGGCATGCGAGGCACAGGCCCAGCGAGGAGGCGAGCACGAGGCACACCGCGAGGCGGATCCTGCGCGCGCTCAAATCCTGACGCTCCTCCATCTTCCGGACGACGACGGCTTGAGGCCTCCCGAATCCGCGCCCGGGGAGCGCGGCTGCTGCGCGGGAACGATGAAGATGAACCGCGCCCCCCTGCCGGGCTCGCTCTCGGCCCAGATCCGTCCGCCGTGCCGCTGGACGATCTCCTTCGAGATCGCGAGGCCGAGGCCGGTCCCCTCCGCCACCACGCCGCCGCCGCGGAAGTACTTCTCGAAGATGAGGGGCACCTCGTCCGCCGGGATTCCGGGGCCGGTGTCCTCGACCTCCACGCGCACGGAGGAGTCTTCCGGGCTCACGGTCATGGTAATCCGGCCGCCGGCCGGAGTGTACTTGAACGCGTTGCCGACGAGATTGATGAGCGCCTCGCCCAGGCGATCGGGGTCGGCGGTGATCCGGGCGGGAAGCCCCGGGACGACGTCGATCCGCCACGCGACACCCTTCTCCTCCGCCAGCGCGTCGAAGGAGCGGCCGATCGACGTGAAGAGCGCCGCCGCGGGCACCTCGCGCATCTCGAGGGGAAGCCGGCCCGCCCGGAGCCGCCCGAGATCGAGGAGCTGATCGACGAAGCGGGTCACGCGATCGACCTCCTCCTCGATCCTCCGGACCGACCTCAGACCGGTCTCGTCCAGCGAGCCCTGTCGCCCGGAGCTGAGCCCGGACAGGTACCCCTTGGCGCACGCGAGGGGGGTCCTCAGGCCGTGGGACGCCGTGGCGATGAACTCGGCCTTGAGGCGATCGAGCTCGCCGAGAGCCTCGGACATCCGGTTGAACGCGTCGGCGAGCCGTCCCAGCTCGTCGTCCGCGCGCACCGGGATCTTCTGATCGAAGTCCCCCGCGGCGATCCGCTCGGTTCCCATGGCGAGATCGGTCAGCGGCCGGCTGAGCGCTCGAAGGAGCGCGAGCCACAGGCCGAACGCCACGAGCAGCCCCACCGAGGTGGAGGCGACGGTCAGGGTGGCCGCGTCCCGCGCGATCTCCTCGGTGTCGGCCGCCCGCTGGCGCGCGGCCACCTGGACCGCGGACGACAGCCCGCGAACCGCGGCCTCGACGCGGTCCGAGTCCTGCTCCACGACGTGGAGCGCCTTCGTGATCATGTTCGGATCCTGCTGGTTCACGTCCAAGGGCTCGACCCCCGCGACCGCATCGTCGTGGAAGCGCGCGAGCGCCCTCGCGACGTTGTCGGCCGCCGGACCGAAATGGGGCGCGATGTACGCTTTCAGCTCCGAGAGCTGCCCCCTCACGCTCGAGAGCGACGCCTCGACCCTGGCGCGAAACGATTCCCGCTCCAGCACCATGACGCACAGGAGCTTCGCGTTCTGCCGCGCCTCCTCGAACCCGTCGCGGACGGCGCCCATGTTCGCCTCGATGGTCGCCTCCTGGTTCAGGAAGAGCTTCGTCTGCTCGGAGATGCGGCGCAGGACCACGACCGAGTAGACGGTCGGCCCGACGAGGATGACGACCATCAGGCTCGCGCCCGCGAGCGCCCGGCCCCGGATCGTGAGCGACATGGCTCCCCTACCGGCCGCCGGGGGGTGCGACGGATCCCTGCGCCTGCACCGTCGTGATGGCCACGACGTGCGCGATGTCCTCGGCCGAGCAGCCGCGGGAGAGGTCGTTCGCGGGGCGCGCGAGCCCCTGCGTGATCGGGCCGAGCGCGGCGGCGCCCCCGAGCCTCTCGGTGAGCTTGTAGGCGATGTTGCCCGAGTCGAGATCGGGGAAGACGAGGACGTTGGCTCGACCCTCGAGGGGGCTAAAGGGGGCCTTCGTCGCGGCGATCGCCGGCACGAGCGCCGCGTCGACCTGGATCTCGCCGTCCGCGAGAATCCCGGCGCTGCGCGCGCGCAGCATCTCGAGCGCCCTCCGGACTTTGTCGGCCCGCGGGTGCGACGCGCTGCCGCGCGTCGAGAAGGAGAGGAGCGCGACCCGCGGCTCGCACCCGAGGAGGAGCCGGGCGCTCGCCGCCGACTGGATGGCGATGTCGGCGAGCTGATCGGCGGTCGGATCGACGACGAGCCCGCAGTCGGCGAAGACGAACGACCCGTCATGCCCCATCGCCGCGTCCTTCACCGTCATCACGAAGAACGACGAGACCGTGCGGACTCCCGCCGCGGGGCCGATCACCCGGAGCGCCGCGCGCATCGTCTCGGCGGTGGTGTGGGCGGCGCCCGCGACGGTCCCGTCGGCGTCGCCGGATCGCACCGCGAGGGCCGCGAAGGTCAGCGGGTCGCGCGCGTGCCGCACCGCCTCCTCGCGCGTCACCCCCTTCGCGCGCGTGAGATCGTGGTAGATCCCCGCGTACGCGTCCATGCGCTCGAAGGTGGACGGGGAGACGACGTCGACCCCCGCGAGATCGATCGCGAGATCGCGCGCCCGCCGCCCGATCGTCGCCGCCTCGCCGAGCAGCGTCACGCGCGCGCTGCCCGCGGCCTGCGCCGAGGCGGCCGCCCGCAGCGTCCGGTCGTCGTCCGACTCCGGCAGGAAGATGCGACGGGGATCGCGCCGGGCGCGCTCGAGGATCGAGCCCAGGACCTTCAAGGGCGCCGCCGCCGTGGGCTCATGGCGCCGATCGTAACACAGCGCGGGCGGCGCTCCCCCCTTCGCGTCACGCGCGCTCCCAGAGCCGGCGCCGCGCCGACTCGATCGCGAGAAGCGCGAAGAACGGCACGTACTCGACGGCGGCGAGCCACGCGAGCGGATCCGCGTCGCCTGCGCGCGCGGCCATCATCGGGTAGGAGAGCAGGGGGGCCGCGAAGGTGAGCCAGAGCCACGAGCGTCGCGGCACGATCGGAAGGAACGGGGCGATCCAGAGGAGGTACCAGGGGTGAAGCGTCGGAGAGAGGAGGAGCGCCCCGCCGAGGAGCGCCAGGATCTCACGGCAGGGATCGTCCCAGCGCCTGCGGAGGATGCGCAAGGCGAACGCCGCGAAGGCGGCCGCCGCGAGGATCTTGGCGATCGAGAGCGGCTCCGTGAGCCGGAGCGCGAGCGAGGACTCCCACGTCGCGGAGGGATCGAGGCACCCCGCGAGCCTCAGTCCGCCCCGCACGGCGTCCGCGACGCGGAGGCGCTCGACGGCCTGAAGGGCGATCGCGAAGAGCGAGTCGTTGAAGCGCCATCGCTCGGCGTAGGCGGGAAGCGAGCCGAGAACTCCCATTCCCGCGCCGAGGTACGGGGCGTAGACCGCGGCGCACGCGAGAGGCGCGACCAGCCCGTCGCGCCACCTCGCGCGTCGGGCAAGCGAGGGAATCGCGAGCCACCCGGCGTACTTCGCGGCGCCTGCGAGGGCCGCTGCGGCCAGCGACGTGCCCTTCCATCCCGCGTCGATCGCGAGGAGCGCCGCGGCCAGGAAGAAGACCCCGACGGGATCGCAGTGCCCGCTCCATCCCACCTCGATCACGGCGAGAGGGCTCCAGGCGTAGATCAGCACGGCCGCGGGATCGCGCCCGCGCCGCCTCAGGAGAGCTCCGAGAACCGCTATCGTGCCGAGGTCGAAGAGGATCATCACGACCCTCACGGCGACGAGCCCCTCCCCCGGAACCAGCGCGGCGGCGCGGAACGCGAGCTGCGTCACCGGCGGGTATATCGTGGGAAGATCTGGATTGTTGATGCGGCCGCGGTACGATGTCGTCCACGGATCGAGAGCGGGATCGGCTGGGGCGTGCGCGTAGGGGTTCAGCCCCGCGCGCTGCACGTGCCCGTCCCAGACGTAGCGGTAGGCGTCGTCGGAGAGCGCGGGAGGCGCCGACAGGGCGATGAGACGGAGCAGCACGGCGCACCCGAGGACCACGGCGAACGAGCGCCGGGAGCCCCCCGCGCTCCCCATCTCCACGTGGTGCCCCGCCCAGGTCGCCGCCGCGAAGGCGCCGGTGAACCCCAGGAAGAAGAGGGGCGACGCCGCCACCGTCGCCAGCCGGCCGGAGCCGCCGCCGCTCGCGTGGATGGCGAGGGCGGTCGAACCGCACGCGGCCGCCGCCGCGGCGAGGAGGACCTTCAGGTGATCCGCGCCCTCGACGCCGCCACCCTCGTGGTCTACTACGCGGCCCTCTCGGGGCTGGCCGCTTTCGGCGTTCATCGCCTCGTCCTCACGCGCGCCTCCCGGAAGTATCGCGGGGCGGTGGTCGCTCCCGCGGGGGCGCTTCCCCACGTCACGATCCAGCTGCCGATCTACAACGAGATCTGCGTCGTCGATCGCCTCGTGGAGGCGGCGTGCGCGCTCGACTATCCGCGGGAGCTTCTCGAGATTCAGATCCTGGACGATTCGACCGATCGGACCGCCGGACGCGCGCGGGAGCTCGCCGCGGCGTGGCGCGGCCGCGGCCACGACGTCGTCTGCCTGCATCGGGACGGTCGCGCCGGGTACAAGGCCGGGGCGCTCGCCGCGGGGCTCACCGCCGCCCGGGGCGAGCTGATCGCCGTCTTCGACGCCGACTTCGTCCCGCCGCCCGGATTCCTGATGACGACCGTCCCCCACTTCGCCGACCCTTCGGTCGGGATGGTACAGGCGGCATGGGGACACCTCAACAGGGACGCCTCGCTCCTCACGCGCGCGCAGGCGCTCCTCCTCGACGCGCACTTCCTCGTGGAGCAGTCCGGCCGCGCCGCCTCGGGGCTGTGGTTCAATTTCAACGGGACCGCGGGGGTCTTCCGGCGCGCGTGCATCGAGGCCGCCGGGGGGTGGCAGGCCGACACGCTCACGGAAGATCTCGATCTCTCCTACCGCGCCCAGCTCGCGGGGTGGCGGTTCGTCTTCGTGGACGCACCCCGCTGCCCTGCGGAGCTGCCGGCGGAGATGGACGCGCTGAGGTCGCAGCAGCACCGCTGGGCCCTCGGCTCCATCCAGACGGCGAGGAAGCTGATGCCGGCGATCCTGCGCTCCGGGGCCCCGGCGCGGGCGAAACTCGAGGCGACGATTCACCTGACCAACAACGCCGCCTACCTGCTCCTCCTCGCCGTCTCGCTGCTGATCGTCCCGTCGCTGGCGATCAGGCGATCGCTCGGATGGAGCCTCGGCGCCCCCGACCTGATCGTGTTCGTCGCGGGAACCGGAGCCTTCGCCGCCTTCTGCCTGCGGGCGCTGCGCCTCGACCGCGCGCCGGGACGCGGCCGTCGCCCCGCCTCGCTCCTCGCGCGTTTCGCGGCCGCCTTTCCGATCGTGATGGCCCTCGGCGCCGGGCTCGCGCTCAACAACGCCCTGGCCGTCCTCGAGGCCTTCGACGCCGGCGCCCCCTCGTTCCGGAGGACCCCGAAGCAGGGGCGCGGCACGGGGGCGGCCCCGCGCCGCGCCTATCGAGGCGAGCCGTCGCAGCTCGCGGCCGTCGAAGCGTTCCTCGCGATCTTCTTCGGCGTCGCGGCGGTCTGGGCGGCGGGCGAGGGGTTCTACGCGTCGGTTCCGTTTCTCGTCCTCTTCGCGGCGGGGAATGCGTACGTCGCCGGACTGACCCTCGGCCAGAGAGTCGCCTGGCGCCGGAGTCCGGCTCCGGGAAACTGATCGAGACAACGCCGCGACTCGAACCGCAACTTGTTCTCTTCCCGGGCCGAAGGTAACCTTGTCTCGCTCGCCCTGCTTCAATAGGAGTGCGCACGATCGAAGCACCGTCTGCCCCACGGCGCTCCGCACCCCGCAGCCACGCCCTCATCCTGTTCGCGTCGGTCGCGGCGGCGGCGGTCCTGTCCCCGCTGTCGGCCTTCGCCCAGGTCTCTCCCGGGCCGCTCGCAAAGCCCCACTCCGGCCTCGAGGGGGCGCTCCGCTGCGTGAAGTGCCATGGCGCGACGCACGAGTCGATGGACGGCCGGTGCCTCACCTGCCACAGGGAGATCGCGGCCCTCAGGGACGCGGGGCGCGGCCTTCACGGCGCGAAGGGCCTCCGCGCCTGCGCGAGCTGCCACCCCGATCACGCGGGGGCCGACTTCGAGATGATCGAGTGGGAGGGGGGCACCCCGGAGAAATTCGACCACCGCAAGGCCGGCTGGCCACTCGAGGGGAAGCACGCTTCGATCAAATGCGCCGAGTGCCATCAGCCGAAGTTCCGCGTCTCGAAGTCGGCGGGCCTCGCCCCGGACGGCCCGGGGCACGATCACGGCTGGCTCGGCCTCGAGCGCGAGTGCGCGAGCTGTCACGAGGACGTCCACCGCGGCGCCCTCGGCGCGGACTGCGCCCACTGCCACGGCATGGATCGATGGAAGCCGGTCGCGAGCTTCGACCACGGGAGGACGACCTACCCGCTGTCGGGAAAGCACTCCGAGGTCGCGTGCGCGAAGTGCCATGAGGCGGCGCGCCTCACGCCGGGCCACGACCGGGAGGGGCGCACGATCCCGATCTACAAGCCGGTCCCGCACACCGAGTGCAGCGACTGCCACGCCGATCCGCATCAGGGGCGGCTCGGCGCGGCGTGCGCGAAGTGCCACGTCACGGAGGGGTTCAAGCGCGTCGCCGGCGGCTCGTTCGATCACGACAGGACCCGGTACCCGCTGCGCGGACTTCACAGGACCGTCACGTGCGCCGCGTGCCACGACCCGGAGAAGGCGTGGGGGAAGAGCCCGGCGTTCGCGCGATGCGGGGACTGCCACAAGGACGCGCACGGCGGGCAGACGGCGACGGCGGCCGGCACGCCGGACTGCGCGGCGTGCCACTCGCCGGACGGCTTCAAGCCGTCGTCGTTCTCGGTGGCCGATCACGATCGAACCTCCTACGGGCTGGCCGGCGCCCACCTTAAGGTCCCCTGCGCCGCGTGCCACCTCAAGTCCCCCGCCGGCGTCGACCCGGCGCGCCTCGGGAGCTCGAAAGTCTGGCTGCGTCGCCCTCACGAGAAGTGCATGGACTGCCACGCCGACGCGCACGGAAGGCAGCTCGCGGGCTCGCCGGACAAGGGCGCGTGTGAGCGGTGCCACTCCGTCGAAGCCTTCAAGCCGTCCCGGTTCGCGGCCTCCGATCACGCGAAGCTCCGGCTGCCGCTCGAGGGACGCCACGGCGAGATCCCCTGCGCCGCGTGTCACGGGCCGTCGCGCCCGGGACTGCCGGCTCTGGCGCCGGCCGTCGCGAGCGGGTCGGCGAAGATCGCGCTGAAGGTCCCCGAGGTCGAGTGCGCCCAGTGCCATTTCGATCCGCACGGCGGAAAGCTGAAGCCGCCGAAGGAGAGCGCCGCCGCCTGCGCGGGATGCCACGATGTCCGGACGTTCGCGGGGTCGCGGATCGACATCGAGACGCATCAGGGCTTCTCGTTCCCGCTCGAGGGGGCGCATCGCGCGGTCCCCTGTCAGGAATGCCACAAGCAGCTCGGCGGTGGCGGACCTCGAATGCCGGCGACCGCGGGGGCCAGCCTCGTCCTCGCGGCGGCGCACGGCAGGAAGATCGAGTTCACGGAGCGCCGCACGGCGTGCGTCGACTGCCACACGAATCCCCACGGCGACCAGTTCAAGGGCCGCTCCGGAGGGGGAGAGTGCCGCACGTGCCACGGCCTCGACGCGTGGAAGCCCGCCGCCGGCTTCGATCACAAGCGGGACACGGCGTTCGCTCTCGACGGCGCGCACGCCCGCGTCGCGTGCGGCAAGTGCCATCTTTCCCGGAGCGGCGGCGTGACGCCGGCCATCACGTACAAGGAAACGCCGACGAAATGCGAGGCCTGCCACGCGGCGGGTGCGGGAAAGGAGCGCACGTCATGAGGAGGTCAGGTTGGCTCACGGCGGCCCTGATGGTTCTCGCGGCCGGTGGCCCGGCGCGGGCCGCAGATACTCCGGCCAATCCACACGGCGCCATGGTCGAGGACTGCACCCTGTGCCACACCAAGGACGCCTGGAGGCCCGCGGTCGTCAGCCCGAAGTTCGACCACGGGAAGTACGGCTTCAAGATCACGGGGGCGCACACCGCCGTCGCATGCCGCGCCTGCCACGCGACGCTCGAGTTCAAGGGGGCGGGCACCAACTGCGTGGACTGCCACCAGGACGTCCATAAAGGGGAGCTGGGGCTCGACTGCGCGATGTGCCATACGACGAACAACTTCATCGAGCGGGCCGGGGACGTGCGGCGCCATCGCCTGACCCGATTCCCGCTCCTCGGCGCCCACGCCATCGCCGACTGCGCGGCGTGCCACCATCCGTCGCCGTCGGGACAGTCGGCGTACGTGAACACGCCGACCGACTGCGAGCGCTGCCACGCGGACGCCTTCCGCACGGCGAAGAGCCCCGATCACGTCGCCGCCGGCTACCCGATGGACTGCGCGCGCTGCCACAACACGACGACGTGGCTGTCCGGGTTCAACCACGCGACGACCGGCTTCACCCTCACCGGCGCGCACGCCAGCCTCGCCTGCGTCAGGTGTCACGCGAACAACGTCTTCACGCAGCTTCCCACGGACTGCGATTCGTGCCATCACCAGCTCTACATCAGCACGGCGACGCCGCCGCACGCCTCCTCGGGGATCGGGATCGATTGCATCTCGTGCCACAGCACGAGGGCGTGGCAGCCGTCGACGTTCAACCATGCGAACACCGGGTTTGCGCTGACCGGGGCGCACAAGCCGCTCCCCTGCGCGATGTGCCACACGGGCGGCGTCTTCACGGGACTGAGCCCGCTCTGCGTCTCCTGCCATCAGACCAACTACGACAACACGACGAACCCGGCCCACGTGGCGGCGGGGTTCCCGACCACCTGCGAGCAGTGCCACTCGACGACGAGCTGGGCCGGGGCGACGTACAATCACACGCAGTTCCCCATCAGCAGCGGCACGCACGGGCCCGGGGTCTGGAGCTCGTGCGCGACGTGCCACATCAACCCCGTGACGTACGCCGATTTCTCCTGCTTCGGCTGTCACCCGCACTCCGACAGGCTGCAGACCGACGGCAGTCACAGCGGGGTGAAGAACTACATGTACGACAGCGCGGCCTGCTACAGCTGCCATCCCAGAGGCAGAACTTGAGCGCCCTCCGGACGGCTCTTCGGCTCCTCGGGCACGCCGTGGCGGCGATGGTCTGGCTCACGCCGACCCTCGCGGCGGCCGACGACGCCTACCGCTCGGCGAAGGTCACGTACGTGACGAGCGCCTCGATCTACGTCGACGCCGGAAGCGACGACGGCGTGACGATGGGCGGGGCGATCGAGCTGGTGCGGGACGGGGCGGTCGTCGCCGTGTTGAAGGTGACGTACCTCGCGTCGCACCGCGCGGTGTGCGCCCGCGAGTCCGGCGACGCCACGCCGGCTGTCGGCGACGCGGTCCGGTTCATCCCGGCGATCGTCCCCCCGGGCGCCGCCGAGGGCGCCCCCGCCGCGTCCGCGCCGGCTGCGTCGCGCTCGATGTCGGGCCCCGGGCTGCACGGGCGCGTCGGCCTCCGGTACCTCTACGTCAAGGACACCAGCGGCGCCGGGCAGAAGTTCACGCAGCCCGCGGCCGACCTGCGCCTCGACGGCTCGCAGCTCGGGGGGGCGCCCATCGATCTGAACGTCGACGTCCGCGCCCGCCGGACGGCGGTGACCGACTCGCTCGGGGCGAGCAACACGACCGATCTGACCAACGTCTACCGCATGGCGGTCTCGTGGGACACGCCGGGGCCCGGCTGGCGGGCGACGATGGGGCGCCAGTTCTCCCCGTCGCTCTCCGTCGTGAACATCTTCGACGGGATTCTCGGCGAGTACCGGGGAGAGAGGTGGGCCGCCGGGGCCTTCAGCGGCACCGAGCCCGACCCTGTCAACCTCGGCTACTCGAGCGACGTGAGGGAGCACGGAGCCTACGTGGAATGGCACAACGCGACGGCCGCGGCGCGACGGTGGGCGCTGACGACCGGCGCCGTCGGCTCGTACCAGCAGTCGACGATCAACCGCGAGTTCACCTTCGCCCAGGGAACCTACACCGGCAAGAGCCTCTCGCTCTGGGTCTCCGAGGAGGTGGACATGAACCGCGGCTGGAAGAAGCAGGCCGAGGGAAGCTCCTTCTCGCTCACGAGCACCCTCTTCAACCTCAGATACCGCGTGGGCACCGCGTGGACGCTGAACGCCGGGTACGACAACCGGCGCAACGTGAGGCTCTACCGGGATCTCGTCACGCCGGTCACGCAGTTCGACGATCAGTACCGCACGGGGGCGTGGGGAGGGGCGAGCTGCCGGTTCCTGAAGCGCTTCAGCGCCGGCTTCGACGTCCGCACGAACACCGGCGGAACCCTCGGCGGGGCGAGCGGCTACTCGGTCTATCTGGGCGCCGACCGGCTCACGTCGATCGCGTTCGGCATCCGGACGAGGAGCACCCGCTACACGAACGACACCGTCGACGGATGGCTCCACTCCCTGGACATCGACTTCCCCATCGGATCGCGGTGGCACCTCGACCTCACGGGTGGCGTGCGCGACGAGACGCCCGCGGATCCGACCCAGCCGTCCACGTCTCTCAAGTGGGCGGGGCTCGACCTGGACGTCGCCATCGGCCGTCACATCTTCGCGGCTCTGTCGGTCGAGCACGGATCGGGGACGGTGGACGCCGCGGACCAGGGGTACCTGACGCTCGCGTACCGGTGGTGATGGCGAACCCCGGCGCGACATCGGGAGCCGGCGCCGTGGAATAATCCATCGCCGGGAACGGTTGTCGCAGTGTCGTTCCGGCGATCGACCCACCCCTCATTCCAAGGAGACCGCATGCGATCCACCCACGCCCTCTTCCGCCCGCTCGCCGCGATCGTCCTCACGCTGGCCGCCGCGCCCCTCGTCGCGGCGGCCCCGATCGACCTCGACGCCCCCGGCCGCACCCGCCAGGACAGAGACCGCGACGCCTACAACCACCCCGAGGCGCTCTTCGCCTTCTGGGGGCTTCACGATGGGATGCGGATCATGGATCTCTACCCGGGGGACGGCTACACGACGCTCCTCCTCAGCCAGCTCGTCGGGCCCGCCGGAAAGGTCCTCGCGTACGACTCGTACGATCACGAGGCCTTCGAGAAGCGCATGAAACCCCTCGCCCTCGGGAACGTGGAGGAGACGGCCGCCGCCGAGCCGGAATGCTTCAAGACGATTCCGACGACGCTCGCCTCGATCCCGGCCGGCTCGCTCGACGCCGTCGTGACGATCCGCAATTACCACGACATCGCGGAGCCGGCCCGGGCCCTGGTCGAGCTCAAGCGAATCCTCAAGCCCGGCGGCATCCTCGGCATCGTCGACTCACGGACCGCGGCGGGGCGCGACGACAAGACGCACCGGATCGCGGACGACGTCATCATCCGGGAGGTGACCGCCGCCGGGTTCACTCTGGCCGGCGTGTCGCAGATGCTCTCGAACCCCCGGGACGACGCCGCGAAGGGGTTCTGGGAGGAACGCTTCATCGTCGATCAGTCGTGTCTGAAGTTCACGAAGTAACGGAAGTCCGGGCCCGGCGCGCGGAGCGCCGGGCCCGCTGGAATCAGTACTGGTCGAGGTACCGATCGGTCTCCCACGGCTGCACGCGGGAGATGTACTCCGCCCACTCGCCGCGCTTCGCCTCGACGAAGTGCGTCAGGATGTGCTCGCCGAGGCTCCCCGAGACGACCTCGTCCTTCTCGAGGTTGTCGAGCGCCTCGGAGAGGTTCGCCGGGAGCTGATCGATTTTCAGGCGGCGCTTCTCCCTCTCGCTCATCTTGAAGACGTTCTTGTCGACGGGCTCGCCCGGGTTGAGGTTCCGCTTCACCCCGTCGAGCCCGGAGGCGAGCATCACCGAGAAGGCGAGGTAAGGGTTGCACGAGGGATCCGGCATCCTCACCTCGATGCGCGTCCCCATGCCGCGGCGCGCCGGCACCCGCACGAGCGGAGACCGATTCCGCATCGACCAGGCGACGTTGACCGGCGCCTCGTACCCCGGCACCAGGCGCTTGTAGGAGTTCACGAGCGGGTTGGTGACGGCCACGAACGCGGTCGCGTGCATGAGGATGCCGCCGGTGTAGGCGAGCGCCGTCTTCGAGAGCTGGTACTTCGCCTTCGGGTCGTAGAACACGTTGCTCCCCTTCCTGTCGAGGAAGGACTGGTGCACGTGCATGCCGGAGCCGTTCACGCCGAAGATCGGCTTGGGCATGAACGTGGCGTGCAGCCCGTGATCCATCGCGACCTTCTTCACGATGAAGCGGAAGGTCGAGACCCGGTCGGCGGTCGTCACCGCGCCGGCGTACTTGAAGTCGATCTCGTGCTGGCCGGGGGCCACCTCGTGATGCGCCGCCTCGACCTCGAAGCCCATCTGCTCGAGGGCGAGGACGATGTCGCGCCGGGCCTCCTCCCCTCGATCGACGGGGGTGAGATCGAAGTACGCCCCCTGATCGTGGGTGTCGATGACCGGGTTGCCGTTGGCGTCGCGCCGAAAGAGGAAGAACTCGGCCTCCGGGCCCGTCACCAGCGTGTACCCCAGAGCCGCCGCCTTCTCCATCTGCTTCTTCAGCGTCATGCGGGGGCACCCGGGGAAGGGGTTCCCGTCGGGGTTGTACACGTCGCAGATCAGCCGGCCGACTTTCTCCCCGTTGTTGTGCGCCCACGGGTAGATGGCGAACGAGTTCAGGTCGGGGACGAGGTTCATGTCCGATTCTTCGATCCGCGTGAACCCCTCGATCGACGACCCGTCGAACTGGATCTCCCCCTCGAGGGCCTTGCCGAACTGGGAGCGGGGGACTTCGACGTTCTTGATGATGCCGAGGATGTCGGTGAACTGGAGCCTCATGAAACGGACGTTTTCCGCGTCGCAGACCTTCAGGATCTCGGGCTTGCTGAGACCCGGGCCGGCGGCGTCGAACTTCAGGACCTTCGCCCTGGCTGTCTTCGCCATCTTTGCCTCCGGAATGGGTTTTTTTGGGGTGACGGGGCTTCCGTGCGGGTTCGGCGCTATCTTAACGTCATTTTGCCGGAGCGCAAGCGTTATTTGCGGAGTGATTCGAGTCTGCTGCACATTCTGCAGAATTTCGTCGTCACTTCGACTACCCGGGCGGTCCGGGCCTCGGACGGCCCCTCAGCGCCGGAAGGGGTCGTCCAGGAGGAGCGCGGGAAGCTCCGCGCCCGCCGCGACGTCGCCCGCCGTCTCGTGGACGATGACCAGGGCGTTGGCGCGGCTCAGGGCCACGAGGTCGGCCGAGCCCATCGAAGGGAGGGGGCGGGCCGCGAGCCGGCCGGCGCCGGTGACGGCGACCCGCGCCGGGAGGTACGCCCGCCTCCCCGGCCTCCGGCGGATCGGGTCGAGAAGCTCGACGGAGACCGCGGGGTCGACCGGCTGGAGCGCCCCCATCATGAGGCGGAGCGCCGGGCGGGCGAAGACCAGGAAGTCGACGATCGACGAGATGGGGTTTCCCGGCAGGCCGAAGACGACGACGCGGCGCGCCCGACCCTCGACGAGGCCGAAGAAGAGGGGCTTCCCGGGCTGGATCGCGACGCGCTCGAAGATCGGGCGGCACCCCGCGCGACCGAGGGCGGCGCCGACGAGATCGAAGTCCCCCATCGAGACGCCGCCGGTCAGAAGGAGGACGTCCGACCCGAGGGCGCGCGCGATGAGCGCGTCGAGGGCGGCCGGATCGTCCTTCGCGATCCCGGGCCTCACGGGGTCGATGCCCATCCGGCGCAGCAGGGCGAGGAGCGACCACGAGTTGGTCTCGCGGATGCAGCTGCCGGTGGGGGTCTCACCGACCGGCACCAGCTCGTCGCCGGTCGAGATCACGGTCACGGACGGCAGAGAGCCGACGCGGAGGCGCGACCTCCCCTCGGAGGCGAGCAGCGCGATCTCGGGGGCCCCGACGAAGGCCCCCGCGGGAAGGAGAAGCGAGCCGCCGGCCAGATCCTCGCCGCGGCGCCGGATGTGCTGCCCGGGCTCGGCGCGATCGAGAATCCGAACCCTCCTCCCGCCGTCGAGGGGCTCCGTGCGCTCCACCATCACGATCGCGTCGGCGCCGCGCGGGATCGCCGCCCCTGTCATGATCTTCGCCGCCTGCCCCGGCCCGATCGTCGCCCGCGGGTCGCGCCCCGCCGCGATCGTCTCGACGACCTCGAGCTCGGCGGGGGGCGCGGCGGCGTCCGCGGCGCGAAGGGCGTAGCCGTCCATCGCGGTGCGATCGAACGGCGGCGCGTCGAGGGACGAGACCATCGCATCCGCAAGACAACGCCCCGGGGAATCCTCGAGCGCGATCTCCTCCGAAGGAAGAGGCGCCACCGCGGCGAGAACCGCCTGAAGCGCCTCGTCCACGCCGAGCATCCGGAGATCGAGCCTCCGGTCGCGCGGGGAGGCGGTGCTCACGGGTGGATCCCGGTCCGGCGCGCCGAGACGACCCGGGCGCGGCCGGCGAGATCGGGGACGATCTTCACGTCGGTCCAGAAGAGCGCCCCCGCGCCGCTTCCGAGGAAGCCCCTCACGGCGCGCTCCCGCGCCGGGGAGATCTCGAGCACGAGGTGGCCGCCGGGGGCCAGCGCCTTCGCGGCCTGCGGCACGAGCCGCTCGATGACCTCGCTTCCCTCGCGCCCTCCGAAGATCGCCTCCTTCGGCTCCGCGGCGGCGACCTCGGGGTCGACGGGCTCGTCGAGGCCCACGTAGGGAGGGTTCGACACGACGAGATCGACGCGCGGGGAGCTCCGGGCGAGGAGCGGCGCCAGGAGATCGCCTCGGTGGAAGTGGATGCGCGAGGCGACGCCGTGACGCTCCGCGTTGGCGCGCGCGACGGCGAGGGCGGCCTCGGAGAGATCGATGGCGAGGACCTCGAGATCGGGCCTCTCGTGCAGGAGCGAGACGGCGATGGGCCCCGCCCCGGTCCCGACATCGACCGCCACGGGCTTCGGGGAGGCGGTGGAGGCGAGCGCGCGCAGCGCCTCCTCGACGACCGTCTCGGTCTCGGGGCGCGGGATGAGGACGGCCGGGTTCACCGCGAAGTCGAGCGACCAGAACTCCTTCGAGCCGACGATGTAGGCGACCGGCACGCGCGCCGCGCGGCGCGTCACCATCTCCTCGAACCGCGCGGCCTCCTCGTCTTCGACGCTCGCCTCGGCGCGCGCGAGGATCGCCGCGCGGCGGACGTTGAGGATGTGGGCCAGGAGGAGCTCCGCGTCGAGGCGGTGGCTGGCGATGCCGGCCGAGGAGAGGCGCGCCGCGGCGTTCTCGAGCAGGCGGCCGATCGCGGGCACGGGGAGTCCCTCCGTCAGACCTGGATCTCTTCGTTGAGGCGCTCGGCCTCGTAGTGCGTGGCGAGGGCGTCGACGATCTCGTCGAGATCGCCGTCCATCACGCTCTGGATCTGGTGCACGGTCAGCTTGATGCGATGATCCGACACGCGCCCCTGCGGGAAGTTGTAGGTGCGGATCTTCTCGCTGCGGTCCCCCGAGCCGACCATCCCCTTGCGCGCGGCCGCGCGCTTCTCCGCCTGCTCGGCCTCCGCGATGGCGAGGAGGCGCGACCGCAGCACGCGCATCGCCTGGGCCTTGTTCTTGTGCTGCGATTTCTCGTCCTGGCAGGAGACGACGAGGCCGGACGGGATGTGGGTGATGCGCACCGCGGAGTACGTCGTGTTGACGCTCTGGCCGCCCGGCCCCGACGAGCAGAAAGTGTCGATGCGGAGATCCTTCTCGTCGATCTTCAGCTCGACCTCCTCGGCCTCGGGAAGGACCGCGACCGTCACCGCCGACGTGTGGATGCGGCCCGAGGCCTCCGTCGCCGGAACGCGCTGCACGCGGTGCACGCCGCTCTCGTACTTGAGCCGCGAGAAGGCGCCGCGCCCCTGGATGGCGGCCGTCGCCTCCTTCAGCCCCCCCTGGCCCGCGTGGCTCGAGTCGAGGATCTCGACCTTGAACCGCAGCTTCTCGGCGTAGCGCAGGTACATCCGGAAGATCTCGGCGGCGAACAGGGCGGCCTCCTCGCCCCCGGTTCCCGCGCGGACCTCGAGGATCACGTTCTTGTCGTCGTAGGGGTCCTTCGGGATGAGGAGGCGCTTCAGCAGCGCCTCGAGCGCGGCCTTCTTCGGCGCGAGCGCGGCGAGCTCGTCCTGGGCGAGGCGCCGCATCTCCTCGTCGGCGCCGCGGAGCATCTCGCGGGCCCCCTCCTCGTCGGCCAGCAGGCGCTTGTACTCGTGGAAGCGCTCGACGACCTCCTCGAGATCGGCGTACGCCTTCGAGTGCGTGCGGAAGGCGTTCGTGTCGGCGATCTGCGCGGGATCGGCGAGCCGGCGCGCGAGGTCCTCGTGCCTGTCCTCGAGGCTCTGGAGCTTCGAGAGGAGCTGGCTGTTCTCGCTCATGGGCGCGCCACCTCGGGACGGATCATTCCCGGGAGGGCGGGTGCCGCCCGGGTGAACGGGGACGATCTAGGAGCGGCCCGGCGAAGGAATGGGCCCGGTGGGCATCCCGGGACGCTTCGCGGCGGGCTTGTCCTTCTTCTCGTAGCGCCTGGTGAAACGCTCGACGCGGCCGGCGGTGTCGATGAGCTTCTGCTTGCCCGTGAAGAACGGATGGCACTTGGAGCAGATCTCGAGACGCAGATCCTTGCGGGTCGAGCGGGTGACGAACTTCTCGCCGCAGGCGCAGCTCACCGTGACGTCGTGGTACTCGGGGTGGATGCCCTTCTTCACGTCGATCCTCTCGTTTCTCCCGGGGTCAGGCCGCCCGTCGTGATTCCGTCGCGCCGCCGCCGGGCGCGTCGTCCGGCGGGCGGTTCGGGGGCCTCTCTCGGGAATCTGTGGAAAGGGGGCGATTATAGAGGACACCGCCCCCGGCTGTCCAACCGACGCGCCGGGCCGCTAGGAGATCGCCTCCGACATCGAGTCGAGGAACTCCTTGTTCGCCTTGGTCTTGCCGATCTTGTCGATGAGCAGCTCCATCGCCTCGGGGGGTGAGAGCTGGTTGAGCACCTTGCGGAGGACCCACGAGCGATCGAGGTCCTTCTTGACCAGGAGCAGCTCCTCTTTCCGGGTTCCGCTGCGGCTGATGTCCATCGCCGGGAAGACGCGCCGGTCGGCGAGCTTCCGGTCGAGGTGCAGCTCCATGTTGCCGGTCCCCTTGAACTCCTCGAAGATGATGTCGTCCATGCGCGACCCGGTGTCGATGAGCGCGGTCGCCATGATCGTGAGGCTCCCCCCCTCCTCGATGTTGCGCGCCGCGCCGAAGAAGCGCTTCGGCTTCTGGAGCGCGTTGGCGTCGATACCGCCCGAGAGCACCTTCCCCGACGGCGGGGTGATGGTGTTGTAGGCGCGGGCGAGCCTCGTGATGGAGTCGAGGAGGATGACGACGTCCTTCTTGTGCTCGACGAGACGCTTCGCCTTCTCGATGACCATCTCGGCCACCTGGACGTGCCGGGAAGCCGGCTCGTCGAAGGTCGATGAGATGACCTCCCCCTTGACGGTGCGCTCCATGTCGGTGACCTCCTCGGGCCGCTCGTCGATGAGCAGCACGATGAGGAAGACCTCGGGATGGTTCTTGGCGACGCTGTTGGCGATCGACTGGAGGAGCATCGTCTTGCCGGTGCGCGGCGGGGAGACGATGAGCCCGCGCTGCCCCTTGCCGATCGGAGTCAGGAGATCCATGACCCGGCCCGACGTCCCTTCCCGGTCGGTCTCGAGCTTGAGCCTCTCCATCGGGTAGAGCGGCGTGAGGTTCTCGAAGAAGATCTTGTCGCGCGCCGCCTCCGGAGTCTCGAAGTTGATCGCCTCGACCTTGATCAGGGCGAAGTAGCGCTCGCCGTCCTTCGGCGGCCGCACCTGGCCGCTCACGGTGTCGCCGGTGTGCAGGTCGAAGCGGCGGATCTGGGAGGGGGAGACGTAGATGTCGTCGGGGCTGGGGAGGTAGTTGTACTGCGGGGCCCTGAGGAAACCGAACCCGTCGGGGAGGCACTCGAGGACGCCCTCGGAGAAGATCAGGCCGTTCTTCTCGGTCTGCGCCTGGAGGATCTTGAAGATGAGATCCTGCTTGCGGACGCCCGTCGCCCCCTGCACTCCCATGTCGCGGGCGACCTTGGCGAGATCGTTGATCGCCATCGCCTTGAGCGTCGCGATGTTCAGGACGGGCTTGGGTGGCCCGGCGGTCCCGGCCTGGCCGTCGGCCGCGGCCTGGGCGGCTTCGGCCTCCGCCGCCTCGGCGGCGGCGTCGATGGCGGCGTCGTCGGGGAGGCCCTGGGTGTTCATGCGGCCTTCGCGCGTGTTGCCGTCGTGGGGCGTGCCGTGGCGCTGATGCTGCTGCCCCTTGTGGCGCGGGTGACTGTGGCGGGGATGGCCCCCGCCGCCGTCACGGTTTCCGTTGCGGGCGAAGTTACCTCGCGGCGCCGCCCCACGGTTGTTCACGTCGGGCTGCTGCCCCATCCGATTCGGTGCTCGATGATCTGCCACAGCTTCTTCCTTCCCTCTCCCGTCTTCGACGAGTGGACGACGGCGTTGTCTGCGCCGAGGGCCTTGCCGGCCCTGAGGCGCGTTCCCTCCCACGCACCACGCGAAAGCTTGTCGATCTTGGTCAGTACCACCTGGTATGGCGTGCCCCGCGCCGTGAGCCAGCGGCTCAAGGCCACGTCCGATTCCATCGGCTCGTGGCGCGAGTCCACGAGCAGGAAAACCATCCTGAGCCTGTCCCGGGCCGTGAGGTACGCGTCGATGAGCCCCGAGAGCTGCTCCCGGACCTGCTCCGGCGCGCGCGCGTAGCCATAACCCGGCAAATCAACGAAAAAAAACGCCCCGTTGATGAGATAGAAGTGGACTTCCTGGGTCCGCCCCGGCGTCCGGCTGACCCTGGCGAGGCCCGTGACGCCGAGAAGGCTGTTGATAACGCTCGACTTGCCGACGTTGGAGCGCCCGATGAACGCGATCTCGTGGCGCTCTCCCGCCGGAAACCGGGAACGATCCGCCGCGCCCGCAAAAAAGGCGCTGCTCGTGACCTTCATCGAGCCGCGCGTCGCGCGGCCGGCGCGTCCCGGCCGGCGCTCAGTGCGTCAGCGGCCCTTCCTCCGTCCGGGCGTCGTCCTTGGCCGCGAAGCCATCCTTCACGACGCCGACGGTCGGGGGGCGCTCCAGAGCGAACTTGAGCACCTCGTCCATCGTATCGACGAGCTTGAACGTCAGCTCGCTCTGAATCTCCTGTGGGATGTCCGCGAGATCCTTCTCGTTGTCCTTCGGGAGCAGGATCGTCCGGATGCCGACCCGGTGCGCGGCGAGGACCTTCTCCTTTACGCCGCCGATCGGAAGCACCTTGCCGCGCAGCGTGACCTCTCCCGTCATCGCGATGTCCGAGCGGACCGGGATGTGGGTGAGGAGCGACGCGAGCGAGGTGGCGATGGTGATGCCGGCGGACGGGCCGTCCTTGGGGATGGCCCCCTCGGGCACGTGGATGTGGATGTCGTACTTGCGGTAGAAGTGCTCGTCCGTGATGCCCAGGTCGGCCGCCCTCGAGCGCACGTACGAGAGCGCGGCGCGCGCCGACTCCTGCATGACATCGCCGAGCTTGCCGGTGAGGAGGAGCGATCCCTTCCCCTTCATGAGCGTCGCCTCGGTCGTCAGGATCTCGCCGCCGACCTCGGTCCACGCCAGCCCCGTCGTCACGCCGACCTCGTTCTTGTCGCGCGTTTCCTTGGAGCGGAAGCGCGGCACGCCCAGATAGTCCGAGAGCAGCGCCGGGCTGACCGTCATCGTGTACTCGGGCCCCTCCGCGACCACCTTGCGGGCGATCTTCCGGCAGACCGACGCGACCTCGCGCTCCAGGTTCCGGACGCCGGCCTCGCGCGTGAACTTCTCGATGATGTCGCGCACCGTCAGCTCCTCGATCTTGATCTTCTCGGCGTCGAGGCCGTGCTGCTTGAGCTGCTTGGGGACGAGGAACTTCTGCGCGATGGCCGTCTTCTCGTTGAGCGTGTACCCGGGAAGGCGGATGACCTCCATGCGATCCTTCAGCGCCGCCGGCACCGTGTGGATCACGTTCGACGTGGCGATGAACATGACCTCGCTCAGGTCGAGCTCGGTGTCGAGGTAGTGATCGAGGAACGAATGATTCTGCTCCGGGTCGAGCACCTCGAGGAGCGCCGCCGACGGATCGCCGCGGAAGTCCATGGACATCTTGTCGATTTCGTCGAGCAGGAAGACGGGATTGCGCGTCCCCGCCTTCTTGATCATCTGGACGATCTGGCCCGGGAAGGCGCCGATGTACGTGCGCCGGTGGCCGCGGATCTCGGCCTCGTCGCGCACGCCGCCGAGGGAGAGGCGGACGAACTTGCGCCCCGTCGCCCGCGCAATCGACTGCGCCAGCGACGTCTTGCCGACTCCCGGCGGGCCGACGAAGCAGAGGATGGAGCCCTTCATCTTCTTGACGAGGCGGCGCACGGCGAGGAACTCGACGATGCGCTCCTTGATCTTGTCGAGGCCGAAGTGATCCTCGTTGAGGACCTTCTCGGCGCGCTCGATGTCCTTGTTTTCGACGGACTTCTTGCTCCACGGCATCGCGAGGAGCCATTCGAGGTAGTTGCGGCTGACCGTGGCCTCGGCGGAGATGGGAGGCATGACCTCGAGGCGCTTCAGCTCCTGGAGGGCCTTCTCCTTGGCCTCCTTGGGCATCTTCGCCTGCTCGATCTTCTGCTTGAATTCCTCGACCTCGTTGACGCGATCGTCCTTGCGGCCGAGCTCCTGCTGGATGGCCTTCATCTTCTCGGAGAGGTAGTACTCCTTCTGGGCCTTCTCCATCTGCTTCTTCACGCGATGGTGGATCTTGCGATCGACGCGCAGCTTCTCGATCTCGGCGTCGAGCGTCTCGACGACCATCGCGAGGCGATCCTTGGGATCGAACGTCTCGAGGAGCTTCTGCTTATCCTCGATCGAGACCTGCAGGTGCGCCGCGATGGTGTCGGTCAGGCGCCCCGGCTCGGTCACCCGGATCGTGGAGATCATCGTCTCGTACGGCAGATTCGGGCTGAGCTTGACGTACTTCTCGAAGAGGGAGACCGCCTTGTGCATCTCCTTCTCGATGTCGGGCGTCACCTCGACCTTCCGGTCGATGACCTTGACGAGGCTCGTGAAGTACCCGTTCTCCTCGCGGATCTCGAGGACGCGGCCGCGGAACCCCCCCTCGACCAGGAGCTTGATGTTCCCGTTGGGCAGCTTGAGGCTCTGGATGACGTTCGCGATCGTGCCGATGGCGTTGATGTCGTCGGCGCCCGGGTTGTCGATCTTCGCGTCCTTCTGGGACGAGAGGAAGATCTTCTTGTGCTCGTTGAGTGCCTGCTCCACGGCGAGGAGGCTGCTCTTCCTCCCCACGACGAACGGGATCATCGTGTGCGGGAAGACGACCAGCTCCCTCAGGGGAACCATCGGCAGGGATTCGACGCTGTCGTTCTTGAAGCTCGCCTGGAACATCCGGGGGCACCTGTGATTTCGGGGTGATGGGGGAATTCTAGCCGGCGGCCTTGAGCACCGCGAGGGGGTCGACCTTCGACTCCACGACCTCGCGGTTGATGATGCATTCCGCGACGTTGGTCATGGAGGGGAGCTGGTACATGATGTCGAGCATGATGTCCTCGAGGATCATTCTCAATCCCCGGGCTCCAATCTTCCTCTCGATCGCCCGATCGGCGATGGCCGCGAGCGCGTCCTCCGTGAACTTCAGCGTGATGTTCTCGTACTCGAAGATCTTCTGGTACTGCCTCACGATGGCGTTCTTCGGCTCGGTGAGGATCTTCACCAGCGCGCCCTTGTCAAGATCGCCAAGCGTCGCGGTGATCGGAAGCCGGCCCACGAACTCCGGGATCAGGCCGAACTTGATGAGGTCGATCGGCTGGACCTGCCCGAGGATCTCGTCGTAATCCTTTTCCTGACGCGTCCTGACGTCGGCCTTGAACCCGAGGGTCTTGCGGCCGATGCGCTGCTCGATGACGGAGTCTAGACCAACGAACGCCCCTCCGCATATGAAGAGGATGTTCGTCGTGTCGACCGGGATGAACTCCTGCTGCGGGTGCTTGCGGCCGCCCTGCGGCGGCACGTTGGCGACCGTCCCCTCGAGGATCTTGAGGAGGGCCTGCTGGACCCCCTCGCCCGAGACGTCCCGCGTGATGGAGGGATTCTCTCCCTTCCGGCAGATCTTGTCCACCTCGTCGATGTAGATGATGCCGCGCTGAGCCTTCTCGACGTCGTTGCCGGCCGCCTGGAGGAGCTTCAGGATGATGTTCTCGACGTCCTCGCCGACGTAGCCCGCCTCTGTGAGAGTCGTCGCGTCGACGATGGCGAAGGGGACCGACAGCAGCCGCGCCAGAGTCTGCGCGAGGAGCGTCTTCCCGGAGCCTGTCGGGCCGATCAGCAGGATGTTCGACTTCGACAGCTCGACGTCGTTCTTGCGGCGCGAGATCTCGTTGCGCTTGTAGTGGTTGTAGACCGCGACGGCGAGCTTCTTCTTGGCGCGCTCCTGGCCGATGACGTACTCGTCCAGGAAGTGCTTGATCTCGACCGGCTTGGGGAGCCGGATCTTGGCCTTGGGATCCGGCGATTCCTTCTCTTCGGAGATGATGTCGAGGCAGATGTCGACGCACTCGTCGCAGATGTAGACGGTCGGGCCCGCGATCAGCTTCTTGACGTCGCGCTGGTTCTTGTTGCAGAAAGAGCAGCGAAGAACGTCGCCGTCTCCCTTCTTTCGGGCCATCGTCAGCTCCAGCCCCGGCCTGCCCGCCTAGTCCCGGTGGTGCAGCACCTGGTCGATGATGCCGTATTCTACGGTCTGCTCGGCCGTCAGGATGAAATCCCGGTCGGTGTCGCGCTCGATCACTTCCTTGGTCTGCTTCGAGTGCTTCACGAGGATCAGATTCAGCCGATCGCGGATGCGCAGGATCTCGCGCGCGTGGATGTCGATGTCGGAGGCCTGCCCCGAGTACCCTCCCATCGGCTGGTGGATGAGGATGCGGGAATTCGGGAGCGCGAACCGCTTCTTGGGCTCCCCCGCCGCGAGGAGCACGGCGGCCATGCTCGCGGCCTGCCCGATGCAGATCGTGGAGATGTCGGGCTTCACGAACTGCATCGTGTCGTAGATGGCGAGCCCCGCCGTCACCGAGCCGCCGGGCGAGTTGATGTAGATGTGGATGTCTTTGTCCGGATCTTCGGCCTCGAGGAACAGCAACTGGGCGATGACCAGGTTCGAGAGGTGGTCGTCAATCGCGTCCCCGATGAAGATGATGTTGTCTTTGAGGAGACGGGAGTAGATGTCGTAGGCGCGCTCTCCGCGGTTGGTTTGCTCCACAACCATCGGAATCAAAGGCATTTATGGCTCCCCCGGCGCCTCAAATATTAGCCGGTGTCAGGAGGAAGTCAAGGACTTTCTCCCGTAGAATCTGACGTTTGAGCGAATCCAGCCGTCCGTCTTTCTCCCACCGCGCCCGGAGCGCCTCGGGGCTCAGTTTCCTTCGCGCGCCCTCGTGGTCCAGGGCGGCGTCGACCTCGCCTGCCGCCACCTCGAGCCCCTCGGCCTCGCCGATCGCGTCGAGAAGCAGGATTCCGCGCACGAACCGGCTGGCCGGCTCGCGGTGCTCCTTCCGGATCTCGTCCCAGTCGACCCCGGCGTCTCTCGGATCCATCCCCTGCGACGTCATCGATCGGACCGTGTCCTCGATCTCCCCCTCGATCTGATCGTCGACGAGGGATTCCGGGACCGCAACCGACGCGTTCGCCTCCAGCACGAAGTCGAGAGCCCGGCGGCGCGCCTCGTCCCGCTCGCGGAGGTTCCCGATCCTCTGCAGATCGCCGCGCACGCGCTCGCGGAACGCGGCCAGAGTGTCGGTCGAGCCGACCGTCTTCGCGAACTCGTCGTCGAGCTCCGGCAGGAGCTTCGTCTTGATCTCCTTGAGCCGGATCGAGTAGACGACGCGCTTCCCGGCGAAGCCCGTGTTGGGATGATCCTGGGGGTACAGGATGCCGAACGTCCGCTCGACGCCGGGGGTCATCCCGCGGATCTCGTCCGTCAGCTCGGGGTGCGGGCCGGCGGAGCCGATCTCGAAGAACACGTCGTCGTTGCGGAAGGGCTCGTGGTCGCTCCCCTCCACGCTGCCGGTCACGTCGGCGAGAACATGGTCGCCCGGCTCGACGCCGCGCCCTTCGATCCCCTCGAACCGCGCCGCGCGCTCCCTGAGATCCTCGAGCGCGGCCGCGACATCCGTGTCCTTCACCTCGACCGTGCGCCTCGGCACGTTGAGGTTCCGGTAGCCCGTCGCGACGATCTTCGGGCGCACCTCGAACTCGGTGACGAACGAAAGGCCGGTCTCCCGCCCGAACTTGTAGTCCTTGAGGATGGGCGCGTGGAGGGGCGCGAGCCCCGACTCTTCGAGCGCCGACGCGGAGTAGTCGCGGATGAGGTGCTCGACCACCTCCTGCTCGATCTCCTTGCCGAAGCGCTGCTCCACGACGTGCTTGGGCACCTTGCCCTTGCGGAAGCCGTCGAGGCGCACCCCGCGCGAGAAGTCGCGGAAGGCCTTCTCGTACTCGTCGCGGATCACCGCGGGCGGCAGCTCGACGGCGAGCGATTTCCGGCAGGGGCCGAGGTCGGTGACGGATACTTTCACGCTGGTCTCACGGTCCTCTCAACTCGTCCGGTGCGGGGGTCGAGGCCGTCAGGCCCCGCGGCCGTCGCGCGTGGTGCGAAAGGGGGGAGTCGAACCCCCATGGGTTGCCCCACCGGATCCTAAGTCCGGCGCGTCTGCCAGTTCCGCCACTTTCGCGGCGCGGCCGAAGCGTCCGGCGCCCTCCGCGGGATCGCGTTCATCCCCGGGGCACCGCGCCGCTTCCGGGTGTGCGGCGCGAGTATACAGCAGGATCGGCGGGGTCTGTCTTCAAGATTTCAGCGGCCGGGGGCTGGTGAGCCGAGGAGGAATCGAACCTCCAACCCGCAGATTAAGAGTCTGCTGCTCTGCCAATTGAGCTATCGGCCCGACCCACCGCAAGCGCTTTGTGACTTGAGGCGCGGATGCTAGCCCGATGGCGCGGCGGCGTCAAGACGCGGGCCGGAAGGCGCGAAGCTCGGCTACGGACAGCTCCTCCCTGGCCGCGGCGTGCCGTTGGAGTACGCCCCGAGCGTCCCCTGGCCCGACGAGCAGTTGTCCTGCGCTCGGATCAGGAAGAAGTAGGCGTGTCCCAGGGCGGGTGCCTGGCTCGTCGTCAGCGACGTCGCCGTCATGTCGGAAAAACAGCCGGCACCCGTCGTGAAGTTCGACTTCAGGTCCGAGCGGAGGACGTCGTAGAGCAGGGACGTCCCGCCCGGAAGTGCGGGCAGGCTCCAGGACAGGACCGGATTGGATCCTCCCGTGAACGTCGCGTTCTGCACCTCACCGGGCGTGGCCCAGATCTGGGCGTTCGAGTCGTCGCAGTCGTACGCGCAGCGCATGACCCCGTCTCCGTCCGAGTCGAGCGTCAGAGTCGCGGTCGACGGCCAGCTCGGATCGGAGCAATCGTGGTTGACTCCATCACAGGTCTGGCGAGCCCCCGGGTAGACCGTCGCGTTCGTGTCGTCGCAGTCACCCTCGCAGAGCTTGAGTCCGTCACCGTCGGTATCGGACTCCGTCGCGCCCACGCTCGGCCAGATAGGATCGCTGCAATTGTTGTTCAGGCCGTCGCAGATCTGGCGCGCCCCCGGATACACGCTCGCGCGACTGTCGTCGCACTCGCCGTTGCAGGCCGTGTACCCGTCGTGGTCCAGGTCGTTCGAAAGATCGAAAACGTACGTTGCCCCGGATCCGATGGGAGAAGAGGGGTCCGGGGAGCCGCCCCAGAGCAGCATCGCGCTCCCGTCCCAGACTGCGGTGTGATTCTGTCGCGGCGAAGGGGCACCGACGGTCGACGTGGGTGACCAGACGTCCGTCGAATCGACGTACCTCCCCCCGGTGTTCATGGGGCCGCCGAACCCGGGGTAGCCTCCCCACACGATCATGGCAGAGTTGGTCCATACGGCCGAATGGCGGGCCCTTCCCGTCGGAGCTGCCGCGGTCGATGTCGCGGACCACGTGTCGGCGACCGGATCGTATCTGCCGCCGCTGTTGAAAGCGCCCGTGCCGTCCCCGCCACCCCAGATGATCATCCGCGTGCCGGTCCAGATCGCGGTCGCCTCCGATCGGGCGGAAGGCGCGCCGGCGACGCTCATGGGGCTCCAGGTATTCGAGCCGGGATCGAAGCGCCCGCCGTTGTTCAACCCTGACGACGCGCCATACCCGCCCCAGATGATCATCCTCGAGCCGGACCAGACCGCGTAGTGCGATTGTCGCGGCGGCGGTGCATTGGCGCCGGAGCTGAGAGTCCAGGCGTCGGCCACCGGGTCGTAGATCCCCCCCGTGTTCATGGGGGTGGTACCGTCCCAGCCTCCCCAGACAATCATGCGGCTTCCGGTCCAGACTGCGGTATGGTTCCAGCGCGTGGCGGGCGCGTTCGCAGCGGTGGTGGCCGACCAGGAGTCGGAGATCGGATTGTACCGGCCTCCGATGTTCGAGTTGAGGACCTGGCCTCCCCAGATGACGGCCGAAGTCCCCGTCCACACGGCGGTCGCGCTCGAGCGCGGCGCGGGTTGGTTGAGCGTGGCCACCTGCGCCCACGTATCGGTGGCGGGATCGTAGAGCCCCCCTGGGTTCGACGTCACCGGATACCCACCCCAGACGAACATCCTCGATCCGGTCCATACGGAGACGTGGCTGTCCCGTGCCGTGGGCGTCAGCGGCGGCATCGCCGGCAGCCAGAGATCGGACGCGGGATCGTACCGGCCCCTGCTGCTCCCGGACGAGATGACCATGACGGAGCCCGCCCAGACCGCGCCGTGATTCGAACGCGCGGCCGGCGCATTCAGGAGCGAGGTCGGCGCCCATGAATCGGCGACCGGGTCGTAGCGGCCGCCGGTGTTCCATGAGCTCGTGCCATCCGATCCCCCCCATGCGACCATCACCGATCCCGTCCAGACGGCGCTCGGGCCGAGAATTCCCTGCGGCGCGTTGGACGTCGAGATCGGCGCCCACATGTTGGTGGCCGGATCGTATCGGCCGCCGCCGACATCCCCGCCCCAGATCAGCATGCGACTTCCAGTCCAGACGGCGCGATGGAGTTCCCTCACGGAAGGTGCTCCTCCGGTGGCGAGCGCGGTGCCCGTGTTGGTGACGGGATCGTACTGAAAGCCGGAGTTGAGGAGCGCGCTGGGGGTCGGCGCTCCCGGAATCGTGCGACCTCCCCACACGATCATCCGGCTCCCGGTCCAGATTGCGGAGTGATCGTTCCGCCCCGTGGGCACCTCGTACGATCCCGCGAACAACCCTGTCCATGTGTCTGTCTGCGGGTCGTAGATGCCGCCGGTGTTGAGGGAAGCGATGAATCGAGGGGCGTACCGGCCGCCGTAGATGATCATCCGCGTACCGGTCCAGACGGCCGTGTGGTGACTACGCGGGCTCGGAGCCCCCACCGTCGAAGTCGGCGTCCAGCTGTCCGTCAACGGGTCATACAGCGCGCCGACACTGGAATAGGGAGCCCCGTCGTACCCTCCCCAGACGATCATCCGGCTGCCCGTCCAGACGCCCGTGGGACGAGTCTGGAGTTGCAGAATGAACGTCGTGGCCATGGGCGTGGCGGTGTCGGTGGCCGGATCGTATCGCGCCCCGGTATCGCCGCCGGACCCTCCGAACTCGAGAACGAGACTGCCCGTCCAGACGATGGCCTGGTTGGATGTCGTGGGCGTCACGTACGGCGGATGGCTCAGGGAGTTCTGCACCCACGACTCATCGGGGCAGGCTGCCGGACTCGCCGGCGAGGCGGCTCCGAGCGAGGGAACCGATCCCGTCGCGGCGGATTGAACGGTCGACTCGTCGAGTTCCGCCTCGGTTCGCCGCCACCAGGAGTCCCAGGAGGCCTTCGGGATCGTGAACGTCGCGACGCGATGGCGGTCGACGGCATCGTCGAGCACGACCCGGACGACGAACGTGTAGCGGTCTTCCTCGACCGGACCGGCGAGACCAACTTGAACCGGCACGGACCGACGAAGGCGGTCGTACTCCTCGGGGCCGACGACCATCTCGTGGTCGTCCATCGCCTCGGCTGACTCCGGCGCCTCGGCGCCGCTCCGACGCACGATCGTCTCCACGCTTCTGCCGGCGCTCTCCGCAGCCGGATCGACGTGGCCATCGCGGATTCGCCCGCGGAGCGTCTCGGCCCTCGCGCGGCTGGCCGCCTGCAGGTGCGGATCCGAGGCGAAGAATCCCCTCGCCAGCCCGTGGACGAGGAGAGGCCTGATGAGGCATTCCTGAATCAACAGAGGATCCTCGTCGAGCGCCGCGAAAAGCTCACGAAGCCGCTCGGGCATTCGCGTGCTTCTCACGATCCTCGCAGTCTCCGTCCGCAACATTTCCGCCGTCACCGGAGTGTGCCAGAACTTCTCCAGCGCGAGGGATTCCTTGAGGTAGGTGCGCACCTTCTTCTCGAGCAGCTCCTGCGGCACCGCCTGATCGAACCGGAGCGTCGCGCCGATCTGGTGGGAGTAATAGACGCGCTCGATCGCGCGCTGGGCCTCGACACGCTCCTCGAACGTGAGATCGGCGGCGAATGCAGGCGCTGCGGAGACGAGAGCGATAGAGAGGATGAGGAGGCAGGGGATCCGCAAGGTGACCCTCCATTCCATGAGGCTGGCGAGACGCCCCCGTTATACCGCGATCCGCGGGTATCCGCAACGACGAATCAACGCGGGATAAAACCATGGGCGCGAACGCCGCACCATGTCCGCCGGGAGAGGGCGCGGGCCGTGAGCACGAAATTGCCGGTGTACGTCTGGTAGACAAAGTTCAACCTGTCGGACGAGGAGGTCCCCCCGCCGTTGCTCGTGATGGTGAAGACACCGCTCACCTGATCAGCGCACCCCGCCACGCCGCCGATATTGGCGTCCACCCAAGGGGACGGGACCGGATGATTGGGATCGCACGCCGTCGCGAGATGCGTCGAGCCTGCGACGAGGATCGAGACCCATACCGAGACGAGCGCGATGGATTTCGGACGCGACGTTCGCATGACCATCCCCTCCAGAATAGACATGTTCGGACTCGCGAGGCCCCTGCCTTATACCGTAGTCCCGAAGCATCCGCAAGAGTGAATCAGCGTGGGAGGAGACAATAGGCCCAAATGTCCCAAAGTGTCCGCAGGGAGGTGACAGGCGACCGGTGCGGAGGGTGAGGTTGGCGCGCCCAGAGGGATTTGAACCCCCGACCTACGGATTCGAAGTCCGGCGCTCTATCCAGCTGAGCTATGGGCGCGCGCCTCGAGAGAGCTGCGGGTGGCGCGCCTGGAGGGAATCGAACCCCCGACCCACGGCTTAGAAGGCCGTTGCTCTATCCTCTGAGCTACAGGCGCGGCGTCATGCAGGAGAACCGCGATCGCGTGACGGGACGCGCGGCGAGGTTAGACCGGCGCCCGCGCGGGAGCAAGCGGGCGACGAGCATCGCTCACGCCGTGAGCGACCACCCCTTGATCCGGAAGTACGCCATCAGCGCGATGACGAGAAGAAACCCGACCGTCTTCGCCGGCTCCATGCATCGCATCATCGCGGAGAAGCTGAACGTGCCGTGGCGCGTCGACGCGGAGCGCACTCCCGGGAAGAGCCGCGGCACCGACGCCGCGTAGCGCGTGAAGTTCTCCCCGAACTCCGAGGTGAGCCTCCCCTCCTCCCAGCGGATGATGCAGAAGTGGGAGAGGACGTACACGACGAGGAAGGCCGCGAAGACCGCAATCCACCCCGACATCCCGGCGAGGCCCGCGCCGATCAGGAGCGAGCCGAGGTACAGAGGGTTGCGCGTGTGGGCGTACGGGCCGGCGGTGACGAGCGTGCGATCCGGGCGGCCGCCGTGGATCCGCCGCCAGGTGTGGTAGCCCATCGCCCACGACCTTATCGCCCCGCCGAGCGCCACGAGGAGCGCCGAGACGCCGGCGAGCATCCACGCCTCGCGGGGATCCGGGACCGGCCGCGTGACGAGCAGGCAGACGGCGAGGAGAATCGCCTGGAGATGCTGGCGAAAACGGTACGAAAGCCGGCCGGCGGTCTTGACCCACTCCGCGGGCTCGCGCGCGACCAGCTCAGCCATGGGAGGCCCGTATCCTTATTACTACGCCCGCCGCCGGGGGGATGAGCGCGGGCACCTGTTGCCCTTGAGGGAGGCACCGGTGCCCGCGACGAGAGTGTGGTACGCCTGGAGGGATTCGAACCCCCGACCTACAGATCCGGAATCTGCCGCTCTATCCATCTGAGCTACAGGCGCATCGAGTGGCGCGATGATAAACGGGGGGCTGAGAGGGCGTCAACCGACGGAGCGGATCAGCGGGGGCGGAGGCGGGCGATCGTCGCCCCCCAGCCGCCGCGCTCCGGCGTGGCGTCCGAGTACGACGCGACGCGCGGATGGCGGGCGCATACGGTCCGCACCGCCTCGCGCTGCGAGCCGACGCCGCGGCCGTGGACCAGGCGGACCTCCGCGAAGCCCGCGGTGGACGCCTCCTCCAGGTACTCCTCCACTACCGCACGAACTTCGCGAGGCGCGAAGACGTGGAGATCGATCGCGTCTTCAACCGGAATCCGAACCGGGCGCTCTTTCTTTCCTGGAATGGGGCTCGGCATGTCGGGCACCTCTCGGCGCCGCGGGATGGCGTCGCTCTGTTTTGCTGCTGGACTGTACAGGCGTTCGGCGCGCACCGCCACCGAAAACCGGCGCGCTGGTCGGGGCGGTCAGATTCGAACTGACGGCCCCCTGCTCCCAAAGCAGGTGCGCTACCAGGCTGCGCCACGCCCCGATGGGTGCGAATCTACCACAGTCGGCGTGGACGGAAGGCTCAGCGGGACTCTGCGGACCGCGCGGCGCGGCGATCCACGAGGTAGGAGCCCTCCACGATCCGGCGCCACCACGGCTCGTGATCCTGGTACCACCGCACGGTCGAGGCGAGCCCTTCAGAGAAGGGGATCGCCGGCGCCCAGGAGAGCTCCCGCTGGAGCTTCCCGGCGTCCACGGCGTACCGCCGATCGTGCCCGGGCCGGTCGGTGACGCGCGTGAGGAGGCTCTCGGGCCGGCCGGTGAGCCTCAGGATCTCCTGCGCCACCTCGATGTTCGGCCGCTCGCTCTCGCCGCCGACGTTGTAGATCTCGCCGGGCTTCCCTCGCAGGAGCGCCGCCTCGATCGCGCGGCAGTGATCCTCCGCGTGGATCCAGTCGCGCACGTAGAGCCCGTCGCCGTAGATCGGGAGCGGCTTCCCCTGGAGCGCGTTCAGGATCATCTGCGGGAGGAACTTCTCGGGGAACTGGTACGGGCCGTAGTTGTTCGAGCAGCGCGTCACGACCACCGGCTGCCTAAAGGTCCGGAACGCCGCGAGGACGAGAAGATCCGCGGCCGCCTTGCTCGCGGCGTACGGCGAGGTGGGCGCGAGCGGGGTCGACTCGGTGAACCGGGCGGGGTCGTCGAGATCAAGGGCGCCGTACACCTCGTCGGTCGAGACCTGCAGGAAGAGCGGGACGTGGCACCTGCGGGAGGTCTCGAGCAGCACCTGCGTCCCCGCGACGTTGGTGCGGATGAAGTCGCGCGCGCTCTCGATGCTCCGATCGACGTGGCTCTCGGCGGCGAAGTTGACGACCGCGTCGAACCCCTCGGCCAGGAGGTCCATCATCAGCGGCTCGTCGGCGATGTCGGCGCGCAGCGTCCGGAGCCTGCGGCCGTCCTCGAGGTCGGCGATGTTCTCGGGGTTCCCCGCGTACGTGAGCAGATCCACGTTGCAGATCGTCGCTCCCGGATGGGCGGCGAGGATGTGCCGGATGAAGTTCGATCCGATGAAGCCGCACCCGCCCGTCACGAAGAGTCTCATCCAGGGAGAGTACCCGCGGCCCATCCCGACGATCAAGAGCAGGAAAACTCTTGTGGCGCGAATTGGCTTTTTCGTGGATGATAAGGTGTTCACCACCGGGGTGGGGTTGAATCGTCCAATACCTTTCGTGAAGGTTCATTGATGACCGGACGAGCTCGCGACGGGTCCGCTCGCGCGCTGCTGAGAGTCGTCTGTCTCTCCGCTCTCCTGCTCGTCGGCGGGCACGGCGCGCCTCGCGTGGAGTCGATCGCCGCCCCCTCCTCCCGCCCGCAGGCGCCCTCCCCGGGGGTCGGCCCCGAGATAGACCCGGCGGTCGCCCAGGCCGTGGCCGCAGGTGGGGCGGTGCGCGTCAATGTGACGCTGCGCGGATTCCGAGCGCTCCCCGCCTCCGCGACCGGCGCCGACGAATCGGCGCTCAGGCGCGAGGTCGCCGGCGCGCAGGGGCTCTTCCGGGCGGCGCTGTCGGGGCGAAGCGGCGTCCACGTCGTGCGGGAGCACTCGCACGTCCACGGCCTCGTCGCGGACGTCGACGCCCTGGGTCTCTCCGCCCTCGAGGCCAACCCCTACGTCGCGCGCGTGTACCTCGACGGACAGGTCCACGCCCTCCTCGCCGAGGGGGTGCCCCTGATGAAGGGGGACGTGCTCCAGGGACTGGGCTACAACGGGACCGGCATCGGCATCGCCATCTTGGACAGCGGCGTCGACTACACGCACGTCGCCCTCGGTGGGTGCTTCGGACCGGCGTGCCGCGTCGTCGCGGGGTACGACTTCGTCAACAACGACCCCGACCCGATGGACGACTTCGGGCACGGCACGTCGATGGCCGGGATCGCGGCCGCGAATTCCGTCACGCTGAAGGGGATGGCCCCGGCCGCGAAGATCATCGCCCTCAAGGCGCTCGGTGCGAACGGCGCCGGCAGCTTCTCGAACGTGGACGACGCGCTGAACTGGCTCGTGGCGAACCACGCGACGTACAACGTCAAGGTCGCCAACCTGAGCCTCGGCGACGACGGCCAGTACAACGACTCGAGCAATCCGCTCTGCAGCCAGTCGAACACCTCCCTCCTGATCCAGAGCCTGGTCAACGCGGGCGTCGCCGTGACGGTCGCCACCGGCAACAACGGCTACGACAACGGGGTCTCCTTCCCCGCGTGCACGGCCGCCGCGACGAGCGTGGGCGCCGTCTACGACGCGAACCTCGGCAGCACGACCTGGTGCTTCGACGCCCCGACGTGCACCGCGATCCTGTGCACGAACAGCACGACGGGGCCCGGGGTCTACCTGTGCCGCGGGAACGCCGGGCTCCCACTCGATCTCCTCGCCTCCTCGTGGAAGGCGACGACGACGGCGATGGGCGGCGGGACGCGCGACATCGGCGGCACGTCCTCCGCCGCGGCCTACGCCGCGGGCGCCTTCGCGCTCATGTTCCACGCGAAGCCCACCGCGACGCCGCAGGTGATCGAGGGGAACCTGAAGCACTACGGGGTGTCCACGCTGAACCCCGACAGCGGCATCTCCTACCCGCGCATCGACCTCCTCGCGGCGTTGAACGGGTTCGATCCGGATCTCGACTGGATCCCGACCGCCTCGGACAACTGCCCGAACACGTACAACCCGACGCAGGCGAACTCCGACGGCGACACGCTCGGCAACGCCTGCGACAACTGCCCCTTCGTCACCAACCAGAGCCAGGCGAACGCCGACGGCGACCCGGCGGGGGACGCATGCGACTGCGACCCGAACCGCGCCAATGTCTACCCCGGGGCCCCCGAGGTCTGCGACGGCTTCAACAACAATTGCAGCGCGCCGGGCTGGCCGTCGCTCTCGGTCGAGACCGACGACGACCACGACGGCCTCGCGGAGTGCGGGGGGGACTGCAACGACGCCGACGCGACGGTGCGCCTGGGGTTCCCCGAGCTGTGCGACGGCAAGGACAACGACTGCGACGGCGTCATCCCCGCGTCGGAGCTCGACGCCGACGGAGACGGAGTGCGCGGGTGCGCCGGCGATTGCGACGACACCAACGCGGCCGTGCATCCGGGAGCCCCCGAGATCTGCGACGGGCTCGACGACGACTGCGATTTCATTATCCCGGCGAACGAGGCGGACGCCGACCACGACGGGTATCGCATCTGCCAGGGTGACTGCAACGACACGCGCCCGTCGGTCCACCCGGGAGCGCCGGAGCTCTGCGACGGTCTGGACAACAACTGCGATCTGATCATCCCCGCCAACGAGGCGGACCTCGACCTCGACGGCTTCCGCGTGTGCGCGGGGGATTGCCTGGACACCTCGGCCGTCGTCTACCCGGGAGCCCCCGAGGTCTGCGACGGGCGCAACAACGATTGCAACAGCCCCATCTGGCCGTCGCTGGCGGTGGAGACCGACGACGACGGCGACGGCCTCTCCGAGTGCCAGGGGGACTGCAACGACTCGAACAACAAGGTGAAGCCCGGCCTGGCCGACGTCTGCGACGGGCTCGACAACAACTGCGACGGCGTCATCGACCCGAGCTATCCGCACGTGACGCAGGCCCCCACGTACGCGACCACGACGGACCCGAACGGCGGGCCGGGCGATGCGCTCGGCACCGCGCTCGCGACGTCGGGAGATCTCACGGGGGACTCGTTCCCCGACGTGCTCATCGGCGCGCCGGGCTACCCCGCGGGGCTGAACGCCAGCGGGAGCGTCGTGCTCGTCTCCGGCGCGACGCGCGCGATCGTGAGGCGGTACACCGATCCCGGCTCGAGCAGCACGGCCCAGCTCGGAAGCGCGGTCGCCGTCGCGGACGACGTCGACGGTGACCTTCGCAAGGACATCGTCGCCGGGGCGCCCCATCACATCGCCACGACCGGCTTCACGGATCAGGGTCGCGTCGTCCTCTTCTCGAACGTGACGGCAGCCGTCATCTGGGCCTTCGGCGACTCGATCCAGCCCTCGGGCTCGCGCCTGGGCGCGGCGGTGGCCCGCCTCGGCGACACGACCGGGGACGGCATCGGCGAGATCCTCGCCGGCGCCCCCGGCGATTGCGCGGGGGGCCCCGGCTGCAGCGGCGCCGTCTACGTCATCGACGGGCGCACAGGACAGCAGCTCCTGGTCGTCACCGATCCGTCGGACGAGGCGGGCGAGGCCTTCGGGAGCGCTGTCGTCGGGATCGGCGACGTGAACGGCGACGGCAAGGAGGATTTCGCCGTCGGGGCCCCGAACCGCGACAGCAGCGCGATCACGAACTCCGGCGCCGTCTTCCTCTTCTCCGGGGCGAGCGGCGCCCTCATCGCGGTGTACGCCGACTCGACGCCGGGGGCGCGCGATCAGCTCGGGTCCGCCATCGCGTCGGTCGCCGACGTCAACGGCGACGGGAAGACGGAGATCCTCGCCGGCGCGCCCGGGCACACGACGGGCGCTGGACTGGACGTCGGGCAGGCGCTGCTCCTCTCCGGCGCGAGCGGCGCGGTCCTCGAGCGCGTCGCGGACCCCAACGGAGCCGCGGGGGACCGCTTCGGCTCGGCCGTCGCGGCGCTGGGCGACATCGACCAGGACAAGATCGCCGACCTCGCGATCGGCGAGCCGTTCCGCGACGTCTCGGGGAACATCGACGCGGGGGCGATCCTGCTCTTCAGCGGCCGGACCGGAGCGCTCTTCGGATCGGTCGCGCACCCGGTGCCCACCGCCTCGGACTCGTTCGGCTCGAGCCTCGTTGGCATCGCCTCGCTCGACGGGGACGCCTACCCCGACGTGATCGCCGGCGTTCCGCTCCGCGACGCCGGCGTGGGAGCCGACGTGGGCTCGGCGCTCTACTTCTCACCCAAGGTTCTCGGCGACTGCGACGGCGACGGGGTGCCGAACACGACGGACACCTGCACCGACAAGGACGGGGACGGCTACGGGAACACGAGCTTCGGGGCGCCTTCCGGCTGCCCGGCCGATTGCGACGACGAGCGCGCGACCGTCCACCCCGGCGCGCCCGAGATCTGCGACGGACTCGACGACAACTGCGACGGGTCCCTCCCCGCGAACGAGCTCGACGGGGACGGCGACGGCGTCCCCCTCTGCGCGGGTGATTGCGACAACACCCGGGGGTTCGTCTACCCGGGGGCGCCCGAGGTGTGCGACGGGTTCAACGACAACTGCAGCGACCCGAGCTGGCCGGCGGTCTCCGGGAACGAGTGCTTCCAGGTGAACAACCTGCTCATCCAGAATCTCAACGGCCTCACGCAGCTCGACTGGGACGTTCCGACCGGGGGCGCGACGAAGTACCGCATCTATCACGGCACCGGGACCGACGTGCACGGCGGTCACGCCGGCGGCTTCTGCCTGACGACGGTCACGCCGAACACGGCGCAGTTCGTCGAGACGGTGGCGCTCGGAAAGGTGGAGTTCTATCTCGTCGCGGGCGTGAAGGGCGTTCTCGAGGGGTCGAGAGGGACGACGGCGGCGGGAGCGGAGCGCGAGCACTCGAACGTCTGCCCTTAGCGCGCCCGATCACATCCGGTTGGCGCCCGTCCTCGCGACCAGGTTTCCGGCGCTCAGCAGAGACTCGAAAGTGCCGGCGTCGGTCCACCAGCCGTCCAGGACCTCCCACGTGAGCTCGCCTCGCTTGATGTAGGCGTTGTTCACGTCGGTGATCTCGAGCTCCCCCCGCGACGAGGGCTTGAGCGTCTTGATGATCTCGAAGACGGCCGGGTCGTACATGTAGATGCCCGTGACGGCGTAGCGCGAGGCGGGGCTCGACGGCTTCTCGTCGATGCGCACGATCCTGTCCCCCTCGAACGCGGGCACGCCGAAGCGCTGGGGATCCGCGACCTGAGAGAGGTGGATCCTCGCCCCCTTCTTCTGCGCGAGGAACTTCTCGGCGGAGATCCGGAAGTTCGTCTCGATGATGTTGTCGCCGAGGACCACGCAGATCGGCGAGCCGGCGGCGAAGTACTCGGCGAGAGAGAGCGCCGCGGCGATCCCCCCCTCCCCCTGCTGGTACGTGTAGTTCACGTGCTTGAGCCCGAACTCGGAGCCGTTTCCCAGGAGGCGCAGGAAGTCGCCCGCGCTGTTCCCCCCGGTGACGATCAGGATGTCCTCGATCCCGGCGTTGATGAGCGCCTGGAGCGGGTAGTGGATCATGGGCCGGGTGTGGACCGGGAGGAGGTGCTTGTTGGTGATCCGCGTGAGCGGGTCGAGCCGCGTGCCGAGACCGCCGGCGAGGATGATCCCCTTCATGGCGGCGTGACTTTGCCTTCCGTCCCGGCCTGTGTCAATCGGATCCGGACTCGAGCAGCCGCTCGTATCCGCGCTCGGCCTCGGAGAGGCGGATCCGGTCCACGAACGACGAGAGGGCCGTGTGGCACGCGAGCCAGTCCTTGTTGCGGGCCCAGGGCGGAAGGTAGTGCGGGCGCACGACGAGGCCGCGGCGCTGCATCCGCCGCAGCACGGGGAGATCCTCGAGCGTGACCTTCCCGGCGAAGAGCATGTCGATCTCGCGGAACCGCTTCAGCCTCATCGCCGCGCGGAGAAACGTGAAGACGCGGATGAAGTAGAAGAGGTAGGAGGCGTCCTTCGTGAACGGCCAGCGCCCGCGCACGTCCGCCCCCCGGAAAATCCGCCGCGTCGCCTCGTACGCCTCGTCGCGGGTGTACCCCAGCGCCTGATGGTGCCGGTACAGTTCGAGGAAGTCCGCCCCCTCCTCGGCCATGCGGATGCCGACGACGCGATCCTTCAGCTTGAGGAGGCGGCGGACGGTCAGGCTCTGTCCCGCCCATTCCGAGAAGACGGCGAGCCCCTCGTTGTACCGCGTCGAGCGGGGCGACGCCTTGGCGAGGCATTTCAGGAAGGGCTGCCGCAGCCCGTTGAGCGTCGTCGCGACGTGGATGTGCCCTTCATGATGCTCGAGGTACTTCACCTCGCGCCGCGTGAAGAGTGCCCCCTTCTTCACGCGGATGCGCCGCGCCCCCGCCGCGGCGTCGACCGTGAGGCGCGAGCTCACCTCGATCGTGATCCGATCGCCCGAGAAGAATCGCGACAGCCGGCGCCTCAGGATCGCCGCGACCTCCTCGTCGCGGATCCTCCCCTCCTCGCGCGCGCCGAGCTTCGCCCGTCCCCCCCCGAGAGCGGCGGCCAGGTGGCGCGCGAGGTCGAGGCTGGTCGTGTCGCCGTCGAGGAGCGGATCGGCGGGAGCTCCGTACAGCTCGCGCGAGATCGCGTGGAATCGCGACGTCCCGCGCGCCGCGAGCATCTCCGTGACGCGGGCGTACTGGTCGCACGTCTCGCGGAGGATCGCGTGCATCGGATCCCCGGCGTCGAGCGTCGAGGTGATCTCGCGGAACCGCTGCCGGACCGCGCCCGGGTCGAACCCCAGGGGAGGGATGTCGACCTCGGGGAGCTCCCGCGCGCCGCGCGCGAGGAACCGGCGGCGCACCGCGTCGGGCCACGTGACGGCGTGGAGGATCCGGATGGGGCGCTGCGCGGTGATGATGGCGGTGGAGATGGCGGCGAGCCGCTCGGCGTACGTGTCCCGTGAGGGGATTCGGGGGCTCACTTCGACCGGGCGGCGCGCCACGTGCCGCGCGCGTTCCCGAACTCCCACCTGCCCGAAAGGCCGTCCGCGTCCGCGGCCCCCTTCATCCTGACCATCTCCCCCGCCGCGTGGCGGAAGGTGAATGAGAAGTCGACTCCGACGACCTTTCCCGACGCCACGTTCAGGCTCTCCCGCCCCACGCTGAGCGTCCCCGAGAGAAGCTCGCCCTCGACCGCGAGAGAGGCCATGATGTCCTCGTGCGCGTCGGCCAGCCCCTGAAGAGTGATCCTCCACCGCCCCGCGATCCGCTCGGCGCTCGTCGGCGGGACGTTGGGATCGGCGGCCGCCCCGAGAGCGACGACGGCGAGGAGCACCGCCGCCCTCAGCCGCACCCTGAAACCTCCCATCCCGGGAATCCTTTTCTTCTTGAACGTTGACGGCGCCGCCCGCATGATCGGGTCCGCATCAGCCCGCGGAAGGTTAGTGCAGGCCCGGAGAGCATGAAAGGCGCGAGAGCCCTCACCTCGGCGATGGTCTGGATCCTGCGCGTCGCCGCGGGGGCGGCGATCCTCGTCTGCCTCGCGGGGATTCTCCTCAAGACCGATCGCGCCGCGCAGCTCGCGTCGGCGACGCTCGTGTCCGGGCTCGAGGCGGCGACGGGCCGGCAGGCCCGCGTCGGATCCTGCGCGCTGTCGCTCTTCCCGCCGTCGGCCCGGATCCGCGAGCTGGTCGTGGCGGGCTCCGGCGGCTCCTTCGATCGTCCCCTTCTCGCGGCGCGGCGGATCTCGGCGTCCCTTTCGATGGAGGAGCTCCTCCGGGGGAAGGTCGCCGTCGACGAAGTCGACGTGGACGGCGTCGAGCTGAGGTACGAGCCGGATTCCGCGCCTCGATCGCCCGGCGCCGACCACGGGGCGGCGGGCGACCCCATCGAGGTGCGCCAGATCCTCGTGCGCCACGGCACGCTCGTCTACCTCGGCTCCGCGGCCCCCTTCTCGCTCGAGGCGGCCGGGATCGAGGCCGCCGCTTCCTCGGCGGGGTGCGGCGCCCGCAACTGCGTCGACGGATCGGTGCGCGCCGGATCGTTTCGCGCCGCGTACGGGGACCACGTCCTCGCCGGCGACGCCGTGGAGGCGATCTTCTCCCTCGATCCGAGCTTCCTCAACGTCCGTCGGTTCAGCGTCCGGGGAGCCGGACTGCGGGGCTCGGGGAGCGCCGGCTGGCGCCACGCCGAAGGGGGTGCGGCCAGGGTCAGCACGAGCGTCGCCGCGACGGGGGCGGCCGCGGAGTCCCTCCTGGGAGATCTCCCGATCAGCGCCGGGGAGATCGATCTCACCGCGACCGCGGCCGTCGTGGAGGGGGCGGTGCAGGTGAGCGGGAGCGGGACGATGACGGACGTCGCCTACGCCGGCCTCGCAACGGCGCCGCGCGCGGAGGGGAGATTCACCCTCGAGGGGGGCGCCCTCACCGTCGACGTCACGGCCCGAAGCCTCACCCCGACGATCGCAGGCCCGAGCCCCGCGAGCGCCGGCGCCCTCGTCGCCCGCATCACGCGCCGTCCCGACGGGGCGAGCGAGGCGCGCGTGAAGATCTCTCCCATCCTCTATCGCGACATGCTCGGCTTCGTCGATCGCCGCCTGCCCGTCGCCGACGTGACCGCGAGCGTCGAAGGCACCGTGACGTGGCGGGCCGGCGAGGCCGCCACGCTCGACGGGTCCCTCGCCGTCCTCCTCGAGCCGTTCGCGCCGGGCCTCGGGGCCGGGACGGGCGGCGCTCCGGGGGGCCGGCCCGCGATCGCGCTGACCGGCTCGCTCGAGGCCTGGCCGGGAGCCCGCGCCGTCGCGCTGCGGGGGGGACGCTTCACGTTTCCGGGAGGGGCGTTCCGCTTCGACGGGGAGGTCTTCCGGGATCGCCGCGGGTTCGACGCCGACGTCTCGATCGATCGCGCGGAGTCCGGGGCGGTCCTCGCCGCCCTGCGCCGATTCCCGGCGGCGGCCGATCTCGCCGACGACGAGCGCATCGCGGGGGAGGTTTCGGGGCGCGCCCGCGTCGCGATGGACGACCGGGGCGTGACGGCGAATGGCGACCTGGCAGGCGTTGCCCTCACGCTCCGTCCCGGGGCCGCCGTCCTGACGGGAGTGAGCGCACGGACGGCATGGAGATACGGCCGAGGTCGCCTGGCTCTCGAAGGCCTCGAGATCCGCGGGGCGGACTGGTCGGCGTCGGCCTCGCTGAAGATGGACTCGATCCACGCCGAGCCTCTCCGCGCGGCCGACCTTGCGCTGAAGGATGTCCCGGGCGATCCGATCTGGGCCGCCCTCGGCCTCGCCTCGATGTCGGGGGGGACGATCTCGGGCGGCGCGCGGATCGATCTCGACGCTCCGGCGCCCGCCGGGACGGGCGACGCGGGCCGCGAGATCTCCCTCACCGCCCGCGGCGCGGCGTACGCGGGGATTCCTCTCGACGAGCTGAGCGTCGCGGCCGTGGCGCGCGGGCCGGTGATCGAGATCCGCCGCGGGATCGCGGTCTCCGCCGCCGGAACGGTCCAGGCGACCGGCGACTGCGCTCCCGAATCGGGCGAGGCGACCCTTCGAATCGTCTCGAGGGATCTCGACGTGGAGCGGCTCCTCGCGGCGACGCCCGGCGGGGCCCGGGGGTCCGCAGGCCTCGTCTCGTTTCAAGGCGAAGCCGTCGCGGGCCGGGCCGGCGCGACGTTCAAGGGAACGGCGCGCGGCGCGGGCCTTGTGATTTTCGGGGTTCCCGCCGGCGAGGTGACCGCCGATCTCGAGTCGGGGCCCGACGGGACGCGGGCGAGCGTCGCCGCCGCGGAGCTCGGTCTGACCGGAACCATCGGGTGGCCCCCGTCGGCCGAGGCGGCCCGGCTGGATCTCGTCCTCGACGGGACGTCGCTCGAGCGGATCCGCCCTCTCCTTCCGGCCGGGACGCTCTCCGGGCTGGCGGGGAAGGTGTCGGGACGCATTTGGGGGACGATCCCGGCGAGCGACCCGCAGGGCGCGGATCTGACCGCGCGATTCACGGCGCTCACTCTCGACGCGGGCGGGGCCGAGCTGGGAATCGACGGCGAGAGCGAGGCGACGCTTCGCGACGGGGAGGTGTGGCTCGGCCGCACGCGCATCCGCGGCAGCGGAACGGACCTCACGATCTCCGGCGTGTACGACGTGCGCGCCGGTCTCGCCGGAGCGGGGAACGCGTCGGGGCGCTTCGACGCGGCGCTCCTCAGGCTCGCCGACCCCGAGATCGAGGCGCGCGGAACGCTCGAGATCGACCTGCACGCCAACTCCGAGGAGGGGCGGCTGGTCTACGGCGGCCGGATGGCGGCAGATCTCGCGTCGCTCGCCTTTCCCGGGGCGCCTCTCCCGCTCCAGGCTTTTCGCGCGACGGCCACCGCCGCCCCCGACGGATCGCTCGACATCGAGTCGGTCGCCTTCAACTTCGCCGGGGGAGAGGTCGCCGGGACCGGGAAGGGGCAGCTCCGCGGGATCGAGGTCGTCCGCTCCGAGCTCCACCTCCACGGATCGAACCTCCAGATGACCCCGCTCCCCGACCTGACGATCCTCTTCGACGCCTCGCTCGAGATCGTGCGGAGCGGCGGCGAGGCCGCGATGAAGGGGCGCCTCGACGTCGTCCGCGCGATCTACAACCGCGAGCTCGAGCTCGAGGCGAGCCCCGCCATCGGCCGCGTCCGCGCCGCATCCGGCGAGCGGCCCCTCAGCGCCCTCCCCTCCCCCGCGCTCGACATCGACGTCGTCGCGCCGTCGGACGTTCTCGTCCGCAACAACGCCGCCCGCCTCGAAGGCTCCGCGCGGCTCCACGTCTCGGGGACGTTCGCCCAGCCCGAGATCACCGGCCGGATCTCCGTCCTCGACGGCGGGACGTTCCGCTTCCGCGAGGTCACGTACCGGACGGAGGGGGGCGGGATCGACTTCGACGACCCCGACGTCGTCGACCCGCTCCTCGATCTGACGGCCCGGACGCAGGTCCAGGCGTACGAGATCACGCTCCGCGTCCTGGGACGCTACTCGAAGCCCCGGTTCGAGCTGACGTCTCAGCCGCAGCTTCCGACGCGCGACGTCGTGGCTCTCCTCGTGACCGGCAAGACGTATGCGGAGACGTACGGCCAGGAGACCGGCGTCGCCCTCGCGGCGGAGGAGAACGTGGGGCAGTACCTGACCGCACCGCTGACCGGCTCTCTCAGCAACACGGTCGGGCGCGTCCTCAACCTGACGAGCGTGCAGATCGAGCCCCAGTTCTTCAACGGCCGCGCGGACCCGACCGCCCGCGTCACGCTGACGAAGCGCGTCTCGCCGAAGCTTCTCTTCGTGTACTCCGACAGCCTCGGCGCCAACCAGGAGCAGATCTACCAGTTCCAGTACGACCTGAGCCGCTCCTTCCAGCTCCTCGGGACGCGCAACGCCGACGGCACGAGCTCGGGTGACGTGAGGTTCCGTCACCGGTGGGGTCTTGGAGCGCGCCGCCCGAAGATCCTCGAGGCGGCGGCCGGCTCCGCGGCGGAAGGAGCCGGCGCCGAGTTCTCCCGCGGGCGGGCCGAAGTCTCCCTTCTCGACGTCACCGGGTTCGACGGCGACGCCGAGCCGTTGAAAAAGAGCCTCGGCCTCAGGCAGGGGCGGTCCTACACGCGCGGGGACGTGCTCGAGGCGCGCGAAATGCTGCGCGCGTGGCTCACGCGCCACTCGTATCCGCTCGCCTCGGTGCGCCTGGCCTCGCGCGGCGCGGAGGGGCCCGGGGGGGAGCGCACCGTCGAGCTGACGTACGACGTGAGCGCCGGCCCGAGGGTGGACACGGAGGTGATCGGGATCCGGCGCTCCCGCGCGATCAACAAGGTCATCGCCGATGCCCTCGACGGAACGGCCGGTCGCGATCAGCTCCCGGCGGCGGGAGAGGCGGCGATCCGGACCCGGCTGGGGGGCGACGGGTACGCCACGGCCGCCGTGAAGACGTCGACGGAGGTGGAGGGGGACCGGATCCGGATCACGTACGACGTGGACCGCGGCCCGAAGGCCAGCGTGCGCACCCTCGCGTTCGAGGGAAGGACCGCGGTCCCCGAGGCGGAGCTGCGCCGGGTGATGGAGACGGTCGAGAACCGGTGGAACACGACGGGGAGGCTCCGGACGCCCGCCCTCAAGCCCGACGCCGAGGCGATCCGCTCCGTCTATCTCGCGCACGGCTTTCTCGACGCGAAGGTGGACGAGCCCCGGATTCTCATGTCCCCCGACCGGAAGCGGGCCGACGTGACGTTTCGCATCGAGGAGGGGGAGGTCTGGTCGCTTCACGAGGTCACGATCGAGGGGACGACGACGTACCCGGCCTCGAGCCTGCGGGAGGCAACCCTGCTCGTCCCCGGATCGGGGATACGCCCGTCGGCGGTGGACGCCGCGGTGGAGAGGGTGCGCGACGTCCTCGACGGCAACGGGTACAACCAGGCGAGGGTGCGCAGCCGCATCGAGGGGCCGCCGGCCGCCGCGAAGGTGATCCTCGAGGTGGACGAGGGGCCGCGCCAGGTCCTCTCCTCGATCTCCATCCGGGGGAACAGCCGGACCAACGAATCGGTGATCGCGCGCGAGATCCCCCTGAAGCCCGGAGATCCGATCAGCCGCAACGGCACCCTCATCGCGCAGCGCAAGCTCTACGCCCTCGGCATCTTCCGCTCGATTGATCTGCGCATCGTCCCCGAGCCCGGGGGCGGGGAGCTGGCCCGCCTCGTCGTCACCGTCGCCGAGGGGGATCCCCTCCTCACCGCCGTCGGCGTCGGCTACAACACCGAGCAGAGCCTTCAGGAGTTCGCGCAGATCGGGCACGACAACCTGTTCGGCACCGGGCGGTCCGCCTCCCTCTTCGTGAGCCACAGCTCGCTCCAGCGCCGGGCGCAGGTGAACCTCACGGACCGAAGGCTCTTCGGCATCCCGTTCGAGGGGCTCATCACCGCCTTCTGGGAGAAGGACGAGCGCCCGTCGTTCGAGGAGCGGCGCGAGGGGGGGACGATCCAGCTCAAGCACCAGCCCACGCGGCGGTGGACGCTGCTCGGCCGGTACTCCGTGGAGGACGTGGCGCTCCTCAACGTCGACCCGAACCTGGATCCCGGCACCGACATCGGCGCGCAGGACGTGAGGCTGGCCAATGTCGCCGGGTCCCTGGTGCACGACGCCCGCGACGACATCCTGAGCCCGGCGCGCGGATCGTTCACGACGGCCGACGCGCGCCTCTACCTCGCGGCGGTGGGCTCGCAGCAGCAGTTCTCGCGCCTGTTCGTCTCGTGGGCGTGGTTCCGCTCGATCTCGGAGCGCACCGTCTTCGCGACGTCGTTCCGCATGGGCCACGAGAAGCCGATAGGATCGACCACCGACATTCCCCTCGCGGATCGCTTCTTCGCCGGCGGCGACACGACGCTGCGAGGCTTCGGCATCGACGAGGCGGGCCCCCTCGATCTCGCGACCCTGACGCCCATCGGCGGGCAGTTCTCCATCCTCGTGAACGAGGAGCTGCGTTTCCCGATCCTCGGCGGCCTCAAGGGAGTCGTCTTCTACGACGCCGGCAACGTCTTCCTGACCCCGTCCGCGATCCGGTTCACGGGCACGGCCGTCGTCAGGCAGAGGTCCATCGTCGCGGTGCAGGACGGGTTCCGCCACACCCTCGGCACGGGAATCCGGTTCGACACGCCCCTCGGCCCGCTCCGGATCGAGTACGGGCGCAAGCTCGATCCGAAGAGCGACATGTTCTGCCTGTCTCCGGGCTGCCCCCCGATGGGATCGATCGTCCGCAGGCACGAGTCGCGCTACGAGCTGTTCCTCAGCGTCGGCCAAGCCTTCTAGCCGCGCGGCTTGGACCGCCGCCGGGGTGATGCGGTAACATCCGCGCCGACCCGGCCCGCCGGCCGGTCTTCCCATTCGGAGGTCTCTCGATGGCATCCCACGCCGGGCCCGCTCTCCGCGCGTTCCTCGCGGCCCTCTCCCCCGAAACGAAGGCGGCGATCGGCGCCGCCGAGATCGAGATCCGCGAGTTCCCCTTCCGCGTCGGGCGCGAGAACCGGAAGATGCAGTGGACCGACAAGGGGATGAGGTCGGAGCGGCGCGAGCCGGCCGCGAAGCCGAACAACGACCTCTATCTCATCGAGACGAAAGAGCCCATGAACGTGAGCCGGGAGCACTTCCAGATCGAGCGGGAAGGCGTCGGGTTCGCCCTCGTCGACCGGAAGAGCACCTGCGGCACTCTGGTGGAAGGGGACGTCGTGGGAGGGCAGAACAGGGGGGGGCGCGTCACCCTTCGCGACGGCGACGTCGTCATCGTCGGAGCCTCGATCAGCCCCTACGTCTTCAAGTTCAGGGTCCAGTAGCGCCCGCGCGGGAACCCCGGAGACGCGTTCCGCGTAGAGGGCGGGGCCTTCGGGGGGAGAACTCCATCGTGCCGAACATCGTCGAGGTGGAAGCGGTCAGCATGCGCTACGGGCGCATGACGGCCCTCGACGCCGCCACGGCCGCCTTCCCCGAGGGAGCGGTCGGGCTCCTGGGCCCCAATGGCGCCGGCAAGACCACCCTCCTCAAGGTCCTTCTCGGGTTCCTCGTTCCCACGACCGGCCGCGCCCGCGTCCTCGGCATGAACGTCCTCGAACGCCCCCTCGACGTCCGGCAGGCGATCGGGTACATGCCCGAGGTCGACTGCCACATCCCGGGGCTCAACGCGGTCGAGCTGTGCTCCTACGCGGGCGAGCTCTGCGGCATGCCGCGGGTGGAGGCGATCCAGCGGGCGCACGAGGCGCTGTACTACGCGAACCTCGGCGAGGCGCGCTACCGGCCCGTCGAGACCTATTCGACGGGGATGAAGCAGCGCGTGAAGCTGGCGCAGGCCCTCGTCCACGGGCCCCGCCTCGTCTTCCTCGACGAGCCGACGAACGGCCTCGACCCCAAGGGGCGCGTCGAGATGCTCCAGCTCATCCGCGACCTCTCCAGGAAGAAGGGAGTCAACGTCATCCTCTCGAGCCACCTCCTCAGGGACGTCGAGGAGACGTGCGCGTCGGTCGTGATGCTCGCGAAGGGGAAGGTCGTCCGCCAGGGGACGATCGCCGATCTCAAGAAGGCGGCGCTCGATCTCTACGAGGTCCGCGTGAAAGGCGACCCGGACCCCTTCACGAAGTCCGTCACCGCGTGCGGCGCGTCGTGGAAGCCGATGAACGACGGGATGCTCGAGGTCTCGCTGGCGAACGGCACGGGGAGCGAGATCCTCTTCAAGGCGGCCGCGGACTCGGGGGCGCAGATAAGGCACCTGTCGCGGCGCGCTCCCACGCTCGAGGACGTCTTCGCCCGCGCGGTCGGGGCGGAATAGGAGCGCACGATGCCGATCTACGATCAGTCGTACCGCCCCTACCGCGGCACCTTCTCCTCCCACGCGACGCGCTGGGTCACGATCACCCGGACGGGCCTGCTCCAGTTCCTGAAGCGGCGCCCCTTCGTCGTCTTCATGACGCTGACCTTCATCCCCCCCATCGTCTGCGGCTTCATCATCTACTTCGCGCACCGCTTCCCGGAGCAGACGCTGACGAAGATCGACGGGGAGTTCTTCCGCCGCCTGATGGAGATCCAGACGGTGTGGTTCCTCCTCCTCGGCATCTACCCGGGCGCGGGCCTCATCTCGAACGACCTTCGCTGGAACGCGATCCAGCTCTACCTGTCGAAGCCGCTGACGAAGCTGGACTACGTCCTCGGCAAGTTCGCGACGCTCGCGACGTTTCTCGTGGGGATCACGCTGCTCCCCGGCCTCGTGCTCTTCTTCCTCGAGCTGAGCTTCTCGTCCGACTCGAAGTTCCTCGCCGCCTACTGGTGGATCCCCCTGGCGCTCGCGGGGTACGCGGCCTGCGCGGCGACGTCCTGGGGGCTCATCGTCCTCGCCATCTCCTCGCTCAGCAAGAACAGCCGGTACGTCGGCGTGCTGCTCTTCACTCTCTCGCTCTTCACGAGCGGCTTCGCCCAGTTCATGCGCGGCGTCTTCGGCCGGGACGGCGTCATCGTGATCTCCGGCATCGACTCGCTCAAGATGCTCACGTACGTCTTCTTCGGGGGCGTGAGCGAGTACGGAGATCACCGCGTCGGCGCGCTCGTGACGCTGGCCGTGATGTCGGTCGCCGCGGGGCTCGTCCTGCGATCGCGCGTCCGCGCCGTCGAGGTGGTCACGTGAGCGTCGTGCCGCCGCACGGCGACGGGAACGGGAACGGCGCGGGGTTCATCCACGTGCCGGGGGCCGTCCTCGCCTGCCGCGGGATGTCCCGCTGGTACGGCCAGGTGATCGGCATCAACGACGTCAACCTCGATCTCGGCGCGGGGGTCACGGGGCTGCTCGGCCCGAACGGCGCCGGCAAGTCGACGCTCATGAAGCTCATCACCGGTCAGCTCCGGCCGAGCCGCGGGACCGTGACGCTCTTCGGCGAGACGGTCTGGGACAATCCGAACGTGATGCGGCGGCTCGGCTTCTGCCCCGAGCAGGACAGCTTCTACGAGGGGCTCACGGGGCTCGAGTTCGTCACAGGCCTCGCGCGGCTGAGCGGGTTCTCGCGCGGGGAGGCGACAACGCGCGCGGAGAAGGCGCTCGAGCGCGTCGACCTCCTCGCGGCGGCCGGCCGCAAGATCGGCGGCTACTCCAAGGGGATGCGGCAGCGCGTCAAGATGGCTCAGGCCCTCGTCCACGATCCGCAGATCCTCATCCTCGACGAGCCGCTCAGCGGCATGGACCCCATCGGGCGGCGCGCGAGCATCCGCCTGATCCGCGAGATGGGGGCCGCGGGGGCCACCGTCATCGTCTCGAGCCACATCCTCCACGAGATCGAGGGGATGACGCGGTCCATCCTCCTCGTCCACAATGGCCGCATCGTCGCCGAGGGGGACGTGCACGAGATCCGCGATCTCATCGACGAGCACCCGCACCGCATCTTCATGGAGACGGGCGACGCGCGGAAGCTCGCCGAGGCCCTCGTGAAGTGGAAGGACGTCCAGGGGGTGCGCGTGGACGACGGCGGCGTGCTGGTCGAGACGATCCGCCCCGACGCCTTCTACTCGAGGATCCCGTCGCTCGTCCTCGAGCAGGGGATCGCCGTCGAGTCGATGACGAGCGCGGACGACAACCTGCAGGCCGTCTTCGACTATCTGGTGGGATGATGGAACCGATCAAGGCCGTCTTCGCGCTCGCGATGCGCGTGCAGCTTCGGACGAAGCGGACGCTGGTCCTCTCGCTCGTCTCGGCTCTCCCCATCGCCGGCACCCTCCTCTTCGTCGCCGCCTCCAGGCTCAGGCTCGGGGAGGGGGCGCAGACCGTCGTCGGCGCCGCCGGCGACGTGATGACCTTCTTCTACCTCTCGTTCCTCCTTCTCGCGATCACGCTCTTCTACGCCACCGCGATCATCGGCGACGAGATCGAGGAGAAGACGATCACCTACCTCTTCGTGAGGCCCGTGCCGCGGTCGACGATCTTCCTCGGGAAGTTCCTCGCCGCGCTGACGCTCTCCTCGGCCATGATCCTCTCCTCGGCCTCCATCTCGTTCTCCGTGCTCCTCAGCGCCGATTCCCCCGCTGAGGCCGCCGGGCACGTGGGGATCTTCCTCCAGGACCTCGCCATCCTCGCCCTCGGCACGGTCGCCTACAGCGCCCTCTTTGGCTTCATCGGCGCGAGGTTCAAGCGGGCGCTCCTCATCGGCCTCGCCTTCGCGCTCACGTGGGAGACGGCGGTGACGTACCTCCCGGGCTACCTCGGCCATCTCACCGTGATGCACTACCTCCAGAGCCTCCTGCCGCATCCTTCCGGCCAGAGGGGTGTGCTCCAGTTCTTCCAGGCGCCCACGTCGACCCCGGTGGCCATCCTGACCCTGGCGGCGATCACGGCCGGCTTCGTCGCCCTCGCCTGCTACACCGTGAGCCGCAAGCAGTACGTCCTCGAGGCGTAGCGCCCCGCCTCCTGAAACACGCTGCCCTTCCGTGGCGTAAGCTCGCCTCGATTCGAGGCCGTCCACCCTGAAGGCCCTTGCCCACGGAAGGAGTCCCGATTGAGCCCATCGAACCGCCCGCGAGCCGCCAGCCCCTCCCTGGCCCTCATCGCCGCACTCGTCCTCTCCGGCGCCGCTTTCGCGGCGGATCCCCCCGCAAAGCCCGACTCGACCAAGCCATGGAAGGTGGACGGCGAGCACGGCGCCTCGAAGACCATCTCGTTCTCGACGGACGAGGGGACCTGGCTCGCTCTCGACGTCGCGCCGGACGGCCGGCGGATCGTCCTCTCGCTGCTCGGCGACCTGTACCTCCTCCCGATCGGCGGAGGGGACGCGCAGCGCATCACTTCGGGGCCGGCCTACGACGTCCAGCCGCGCTTCAGCCCCGACGGGAAGTGGATCGCCTTCGCCTCGGACCGCGGCGGCACGGAGAACCTCTGGATCTGCGATCTCGACGGGAAGAGCGCCCGCGCGATCACCACGGAGACGGAGCGACCGGTGTCGAGCCCGGCCTTCAGCCCCGACGGCGAGTACCTCGTGGGCCGCAAACGCATCATCGACGTCTCGCCGCTCGGCACCGTCGAGCTGTGGATGTGGCACGTGAAGGGGGGGAGCGGCATCCAGATCACGAGGAAGGAGGATCAGCCCGAGGCGGCCGACCCCGTCTTCTCCCCCGACGGCCGGTTCATCTACTTCTCGGCGCGCCCCACCCGCTACAACTACAACCGCAACGTGAACGACGGCATCTGGCAGATCAAGAGGTTTGACCGCAAGCTCGGCCTCTCCTCGCCGCTGACCGGCGAGTTCGGCGGCGCCGCGGCCCCGGCGATCTCGCCGGACGGCACGACGATGGCCTTCGTGCGCCGCGTCCGCGCGGTGACGCGGATCGAGCTGATGGATCTCGCCTCCGGCACGACGCGCCTCCTCGCCGACGGCGTGGAGCGCGACGGGCAGGAGGGGTTCGCCTTCCACGGCGTCTTCCCGGGGTACTCCTGGACTCCGGACGGCGCCGCGCTCGTGCTCACCGCGGAAGGAAAGATCTGGAAGTACGCCGCCGCGAGCGGCGCGCGCACGGCGATCCCCTTCGACGCGAAGGTCGAGCAGCGGGTCGCCGACGCCGTCCGCTTCCCGCAGAAGATCGAAGGGGACGTGCGGGCGCGCATCCTCCGCTGGCCGGTGGAATCCCCGGACGGGAAGCGCCTCGTCTTCTCCGCGGTCGGACACCTCTACGCGATGGACCTGCCGTCGGGGAAGCCCGCGCGGTTGACCGCGAGCGCCGACCTCGAGTACGCCCCCGCCTTCTCCCCCGACGGGAGGACGATCGCCTACGTCACCTGGAACGACGCAGAAGGCGGAGCTGTCATGACGATCCCCGCGACGGGGACGCCCGCGGGCGGCCGGCCGGTACGGCTGACCCAGGTGAAGGGGCAGTACGCGAACCCTTCGTTCTCCCGCGACGGGAAATGGATCGTCTACCTGAAGGGAAGCGGCGCCACCTTCCGCGACGAGGACCCGATCGCCGAGCTCTGGGAGGAGATCCGCCTCGTCCCGGCCACCGGGGGGACGAGCCGGTACGTGATCCAGACCGCAAACCGCGGCGCGAACCGCAGGATGGCGCGCCCCGCCTTCTCCGCCGACGGCGAGCGGATCTACTACTCGGAGGACGAGCCCGGGAAACCTGGCGAGTCGCCGAAGACGGTCCTGGTCAGCGTCAAGCTCGACGGCACGGACAAGCAGAAGCCGCTCAGATTCACGTACGCGGAGGACGTGGCCGTCTCCCCCGACGGGCGATGGATCGCGTGGAACGAGCTGCACAACGCCTACGTCGCGCCGCTCCTGCAGCTCGGCGGCTCGACCATCGACGTCGCTCTCGAGAGCGGGGCGCTCCCGGTCGCGAAGCTGACCGACGAGGGGGGGGAGTGGGTCTCGTGGGTGGACGGCGGGAAGTCGATCGCCTGGATCTTCGGCCCCGTCTACCACCGGATCGCGCTCGACAAGGCCCTGCCGGCTCCGAACCCCGAGGAGGAGACGGCCGCCGTTCCGTCGAAAGACGACAGGGCGAAGGACGACAAGGCGAAGGACAAGCCGAAGCCGCTCCCCGCGTCGGACAGCTTCGAGATCGCGCTGACGCTTCCACGCGCGCGCCCTTCGGAAACGGTCGCCTACACCGGCGCGCGCATCGTCACGATGAAGGGGGACGAGGTCCTCGAGTCCGGAACCCTCGTCGTGGAGAACGATCGGATCCGGGCGGTCGGCCCCACGGGGCGCGTCCCGATCCCCGCCGGCACCCGGACCGTCGATCTCGCGGGGAGGACGATCATCCCCGGCATGTTCGACGAGCACGCGCACCTGCACTACTCGGCGGCGGACATCATCCCGCAGCGCCCGTGGAAGTACCTCGCGAACCTCGCCTACGGCGTCACCTCCACCCACGACCCGTCGGCGAGCACCCACGAGGTCTTCTCCCAGTCCGAGATGGTGGAGGCCGGGCTGATGACGGGCCCGCGCATCTTCTCGACGGGCTACATCCTCTACGGCGCCGACGACCCGGAGCGGGCCGTCATCAAGAGCCTCGACGACGCGCGGAAGCACCTCCGGCGCCTCAAGTCCCTCGGCGCCTTCTCGGTGAAGTCGTACATGCAGCCGCGGCGCGAGCAGCGGCAGTGGATCATCCAGGCGGCGCGCGAGGAGGGGATGATGGTCGTCCCCGAGGGGGGCGGCGACCTCGAGTCGGACATGTCGATGGTCCTCGACGGCCACACGACGATCGAGCACGCGCTCCCGGTGACACCCCTCCGGAAGGACGTCGTCACGGTCCTCGCGCAGAGCGGAACGTCGTACACGCCGACGCTCCTCGTGGCGTACGGCGGCTTCTTCGGCGATCGCTGGTTCTTCCAGCACTACGAGATCTGGAAGGATCGGCAGCTCCTCAACGTGACGCCGCAGGGTGTCGTCGATCAGCTCGGGAGGATCCGCACGGTCATGGCGACCGACGAGGACTGGCACCACATCGACGTAGCCGCCTCGGCGAAGAAGGTGGTCGACGCGGGCGGCCGCGTGAACCTCGGCGGCCACGGACAGCTGCAGGGTTTGGGGCCGCACTGGGAGATGTGGGCCTTCGTGCAGGGGGGGATGACGCCGCTGCAAGCGCTGCGCGTCGCGACCCTCTCCCCCGCCGAGACCCTCGGCCTCGACCGCGATCTCGGATCGATCGAGGCGGGCAAGCTCGCCGACTTCGTCGTCCTCTCGAAGAACCCCCTCGAGAGGATCGAGAACAGCGCGTCGATCGAGCTGGTGGTGAAGAACGGGACGGCCTCGACCCTCGCCGACCTCGCCCGCGTTCGCTGAGAGGCCGTCTGCTATCGTGCGCGCGGTGACGCGCGCGCGGCTCCTCTTCGGCACGATCCTTCTCGCGACGCTCGTCGCGGGGTTGGGACGCCTTCCGCTCATCGACCCCGACGAGGGAAGGTACGCGCGCACCTCGCAGGAGATGATGCAGCGGGGGGACTACGTCGTCCCCTACCTCGACGGGGCGCCCCGCCTCAAGAAGCCGGTTCTCTCCTACTGGCTCGAGATCGCCTCGTTCACCCTCTTCGGATGGAACGAGACCGCGGCGCGCCTCCCCTCCGCGCTCGCCGCGGGCGGAATCCTCCTCTGGCTCTACCTCTTCGCGCGGCGGCGCGCCGGCGAGCGCACGGCCGTCGCCGCCTGCGCGATCCTCGCGACCACGCCGCTCTTCTTCGCGATGGCGAGGACGACCACCACCGACATGACGCTCGCCTTCTTCGTCTTCGGCGCGACGGTGAGCCTCTACGCCGGGATGGCCGAGCCGTCGCCGGCGGCGGTCCATGTCGTCGCGGGAGGAGTCTGCCTCGGCCTCGCGCTCCTCACGAAGGGGCCCGTGGCGATCGTCTTCCCCCTCCTCGGCGTGACGGCGGCCCTCCTCGCGCGGCGCCGGGCGCCGATCACGGTCGCGGGGCGCGCCGTCGCGGCCGCGTGGATCGCCGTCCTCGTCGCGGCGCCGTGGCTCACTCTCCTCTTCCACCGGATGGGCTTCGACCAGGTCCTCGAGATCTGGCGGCACGAGACGCTCGAGAGGTTCGAGGGAGGGCTCGATCACCCGGAGTCCCCCTTCTACTACCTGCTCACGTCGCCCCTCACCTTCTTCCCGTGGTCGGCCTTCGTCCCCGTCGCCCTGGTCGCGGCGTACCGCCGGCTGAAGCGCGGCGAGGGGCTGCGGCCGCTCCTGCTGTCCTGGGCCGTCGGCGCCTTCGTCTTCTTCTCCCTCGGCCGGGGAAAGCTCGACTCGTACCTCCTCCCGATCACGCCGGCCGTGGCGCTCCTCGTCGCGCTCGCGCTGACGGACGAGGTCTGGCTCTCCCGCACGGTCCGGTGGGGAGCCTGGCTCCTCGCGGCCGTCGCGGGGGCGCTTCTCCTCCCGCTCGAGGTCGGGCACACGCTGAGGGACAACTCCGCCGCGCTGGTGGTCCTCTCGCTGGTCGCGGGGATCGCGGCCGCCGTGGCAGGCGCGCTGTCCTTCGCCGGGAGGGGGCGTCTCGCGCAGCCGGCGCTCGCATGGATCGCGGGAGCCGGGCTGGTCGGCGCCGCGCTCTTCGTTCCCGAGAGCTTCGCGGAGGGTCGGAGCGCGCGGGCGCTGGTCTCGGAGTCACGCCTCGCGGAGACCTCCGAGACGGTCTACGCCTTCCGGATGAACCAGCCGAGCCTCGCCTTCTACCTGGCGCGGCCCGCCATCCCCGTCTCGTCAAAGAGCGTCCTCCTCCGCAGCGTCGAGAACGGGAGGGCGGCGTCGGTGCTGATCGCGGAGGAGCGCCGGGAGCTCGTCGGCGCCCTCCTCGAGAAAGGCTTCCGCGTCGCGAGCCGGGACCACGGGCGAGTCATCCTGCGACGGCCGTGGCGCGGCGAGACCGACGCTACGGCCGGATCCCCGGCACGTTGAGGCGCATCCGGTAGAGGCCGCCCCGCGCCGTCATGTAGAGCGTGCGCGCGTCGGCGTCCCCCCACGCGAAGTTCGCGGGAAGCTCCGGCGCGCGGATCGTGCCGAGGTGCGCGCCCGCCTCCGAGAGGATCCAGACGCCTCCTGGCCCGGACACGTACAGGTTCCCCCGCTGGTCCACCTTGAGGCCGTCGAGAGCTTCCTCCTCGGGGGCGTCCTTCATGTCGTAGAAGACCCTCCCGTTCTCGAGCCCGCCGTCGGGACGGACTTCGTAGCGCATGACGATCTTGCGGCTCGTGTCCCAGTCGTCCACGTAGAGGTACTTCTCGTCGGGGGAGAAGGCGAGGCCGTTGGGGCCGGTGAGATCCGCGGTCAGGAGCGTCAGCGCACCGTCCTTCAGGCGGTACACGCCGCTGAAAGGCAGCTCCTTCCTCCGGTCGTCGAAGAACTTCGGGAGGCCGAAGGGGGGATCGGTGAAGTAGAGGGCGCCGTCGGACTTGTAGACGAGATCGTTCGGGCTGTTGAGCCGCTTCCCCTGGTAGCTGTCGGCGAGGAGCGTCAGCCGGCCGTCCTTCTCGAGGCGCGAGATCCGGTGGTTGCCGTGCTCGCAGATCGTGAGGCGACCCTCGCGATCGAGAGTGAGGCCGTTCGAGCCGGGCTGGCCGTACTCGGCGATGTCCGCCCCCTGGTAGCCGCTCCGATCGCGGAATATCGAGAGATCGCTCCCGGGCGCCCACCTGTAGATGACGTTGCTGTTCGGCCCGCTGAAGAGGAGATGCCCCACCGGCATCCAGATCGGCCCTTCGACGAACTTGAAGCCTTCCGCGACCTTCTCGACCCTCGGCTCGCGCGGCACGATGGCATCGATCGCGGGGTCGAGCCGCACGACGGTCGCGTCGACGGTGCGCGGCGCGATGGCGCGCGGCATCCGGTAGAAATCGACCTTCGCCGATCGCACCCAGATGAAGTTCGACGGGGGATCCGAGATCGGCCCGTTGATGCCGAAGACGGCGATCTGGACCTTCTTCCCCGGACGCGCGTCGGCCGTGAGGACGACGCGGTTGGGGGCGTTGTAGCCGCGGATCAGCGACCCGCCGCTCTGCCCCAGCTCGCGGGGGAGCGCGCCGTCCACCCAGACCTCCGCGTAGTCGTCCACGACGATCTCGAAGACGGCCGTCGTCCCCGCCGTCTCGAAATCGCCGACGCGCGATGGAATCGTCACGTTCAGGCGGTACCAGGCGAAGCAGACCTTTCCGGTGGATTTCCGGAGGAAGAGCTTGGTCGAGTCGATCGTCTCCCACGCCGAGTCGTCGAAGTCGGTCCCGCCGGCGTGCGGCGTGACGTCCAGCGTCCGGTTCGGAGGGCCCGAGGGCTTGAGGTCGGCTCCCGGGGAGCGGAACTCGACCTCGGCGAGCGTCGCGTCGTGGTAGCGCCACGCGGCGCCGGCGAGGCTCGCGCCGGCCGCCGTCGTGAGATCGATCGACGCGTCGGCCGACCCCTCGGGGGCCGGCGAGGCCGCCCTCGCGGCGACGCCCCCCGAGAGCGTCGTCGCGGCGACGACGGCCGCCGCGGAGATCATTCCTCGAAGATTCATCGGCTCTCCCCCCTTCGTTTCAACGGACCTTGACGACGTAGTAGACGACGGGGCCCTGGATCTCCTTGAACCAGTGCGGCGTCCCCTTCGGCACGATCAGGACGTCCCCGGGCGAGATGGTGCGCGTCTCGCCGCCGTCGATCCGCGACCCGCGGATCTCGTCCGGAGCCGTCTCCTTCCCCTCGACGACGCGGCCGCCGGTCACGAAAGTCGACGACCCCTCGAGGACGTAGATGATGTCCGCGTCCTTCACGTGGACCTCGGCCTGCCCCGCCGCGTCGCGGCGGCTGGCGTGCACCATGTAGTTCTCGCGCTTCGCGAGGACCGCCCCCTTGAGGAAGGCCGCTTTCACATCGGCGGCCGGAAAGTACGCGACGTCCCCCGCGCCCTCCGTCCCCGCGCCGACCGCCGCGATGAACAACGAGGCCGTCAGCGCGAGGCCCGCGGCCGTGATGCCTGCGGGGACCCTCCCGGTCACTTGATCACCAGCGCCGCCGCCCGGGCGATGTCGGTGTCCTGCTGGGCGCTGTTGGCGCCGGCGACGCCGACGGCGCCGACGACCTGGCCGTCCACCACGATCGGCACCCCACCCTGGAGCGGCAGGAGCTCGGGGTTCGCGATGAGCGACGTGCGCCCGCTCTTGATGGCGTCCTCGAAGACGCTCGTCTCCTTGCGGAAGTTCGCCGCGGAACGCGCCTTGCCGATCGAGATGTTCGCGGATGCCGAGAAGGTGTTGTCGAGCCTTTCGACCAGGATCAGGTTGCCGCCGTCGTCGACGACGGCGATTGCCCCGCCGGCGTTTCCCTTCTTCGCCTCGGCCTCGGCCGCCGCGACGACCGCCTTCGCTCCTTCGAGCGTGAGGACTCTCTTGCCGGAGGTGGTCTGCGCCGCGGCGGGCGCGAGCGCGAACGCCGCAGCGAGCGCGGCCATGGCCGCCGTTCGGATGATGGTTCGCATCGTCAACTCCTTCCGAGCCTCGCGGCTCATCGGACGGCCTTCGCGAAGGTCGCCTCTCCCAGGTTGGTCTCGGCGAAGGCGCACCAGATCTGGACCTTCGCGACGTCCTTCACGTACGACGGGATCACGAGGGTGCTGTTGACCTTGTCCCCCTTGATCTTCAGCTTGTTCAGGAGGTACACGTGCCCCTTCGAGTCCACGAGCTGCCAGTGGGGATCCGGAGTGTCCGGCACGACAAAGTCGTCGGACAGGGTCAGCGTGCTCTTCCCGTTGACGATCGAGTGGCTCACCGTCCCCTTGTTCGCCTTGGCCCCGGCGAACGGGCCGCTGGTGTGCATGTCGGCGCCGAAGCCGGAGACGACGAGGATGCCGAGGGCCGTGACGAGCCCGAAGACCTGGAGCGTGAGACGGCGAAGCGTGCGATGTCGGTTCATGGAATCTCCTCCCGGAATGTCCCGGCCGCGGCGGCGACTTCATGTCGCCCCTCGCGCCGGTCCTGCCGCTGTGATGCGACCGGCGCGGGAGGCGTTTCAGCCGGAGGCGCGAAGGTGGGAGAGGGCGAGCGCGGCGATCTCGCGCACGCCCGTCACGCGGGCGCCGCGGTCCCGGTTCCGCCTCCCGATCTCGAACGCGATCCGCCACTGCGCGAAGAGGCGGCGGTACGCGTCGAGGAGGGAGTTCCGCGGATCGTAGATGTCCGTCGACTCCGACGTGACGCCGTTCAGCTCGAGGATCGTGAAGCGGCCGGCGCGGAGATCCGCCTCGCTCGTGGCGCGGACGTCGTAGCGTCCGAAGTGAAACCCCTCGTACCCCGCGCTCGCGCGATCGACGGCATCCTCGAGTTCGCCCGTCCGGAGCCGCTCTCCGTCCAGGAAGATCGACCCGAGACAGTGCGTCCCGAGCTCGGCGAGCACGACGCGCTCCCCCGCCCGGGGGATCTCGCCGAGTCGTGGCCTGAGGCGATCGAGGTAGACGCGCGCCATGCAGGCCGCGCGGCGGTCGCCGAGGATCAGCTCCTCGATGGTCCGCACCCCGTCTCCTTCGACCTCGGGCATCGTCTTCTCGGTGATCGAGAGGAGGTGGCCGCGCGGCTCCTCCGGAAGGCGGTAGTAGAAAAGGCCGTACTCGAGCCCCCCGATGTGCTCCTGGGCGACGACGTCGAACGGCGCCGACTCGAGGTACCGCGCCGCCTCGCCGACATCCCTCGCGATCGCGACCCGCGATCCGCGCTGGCCCACGTCGGGCTTGAGAACCACCGGGAAGGAGAGATCCTCGCGCGCCATGAACTCCGCGAGGAGCGCCGCCCGATCCACCGCCTCAAGGCCCGCGGGGAGGAGGCGGAACCGCGCCACGGGCGCCCCTCCCGTCGCGAGGCCTCGCAGGATCCCGATCTTCGACTCGCCGACGAACCCCGAGCTGTCGATCGCGGGATTCGCGGCCGTGAAGAGGGACGGCGAGCGATGGCGGAGGCCGAGCGCGAGAACGTACGCCACGACGGGCGGGTAGAAGAGCCACGGCGGCCAGAACTCCCACCGCGCGAGACGACGGAGCGCTCCGAGCGCCCGGCGGCGATTCGACCACGAGGAGAGCCACGCCGCGCCGCGCACGGCCATGACGAGTGCGAGGGCCGCGGCGATCGCCGCCGTCCCGCCGTGCCCGGTCGCGCCGCGCGCGGTTCCCCCGGCCGCGGCCGACGCGGCGACGAGCGCGGGGGTCCAGAGGGCGGCCCCGGCGGCGCACCAGAGGGCGAACGACGCCACCGGCATGCCGAAGAGCCCCGCGGCGAAGTAGGTCGGAAGGCGCGTCCCGGGGATCGGGCGGGACAGGAGGATCGTCGCGCCCCCCCGGCGGGCGAACCACTCGGCGCCGCGCGCGACGTCCTGCTCGGCGAGGATCCACCTGAGCGGCGCCCGCGCCAGGAACCGCCTGCCGAGGTGGCGCCCCGCGAGATGGAGCAGGAGATCGCCGGCGACGATCCCCAGGAAGCAGCCGAGCGCCGCTTCGAGGAAGCCGGCGCGTCCCGTCGCGACCATGAACCCCGCCCCGGCGCAGGTGAGATCTTCGCTCACGAGCGTCCCGGCGGCGAGCGAGAGGAGGAGCGGGAGCACGGCCCCGTCACGCCTCCCTGAGGAAGGCGCGGCCCCGGTGCCTCAGCGTCGACGGCGAGACGCCGAACGACGGTGGGGGCGAGATGCCGTGGGACCTGAGGATCACCGCGATGAGGGCGTAGTGGTGGATGGTGTGGCTCAGGACCGCATGGAGCTCGCGCGCGAGCGTCGACCGGGACCAGCTGTCCCCTGTCTCGGCGTCCTCCGACTCCTCCGACCTCACGTCGAGCCGGCGGCCGAGATCGTTCGAGCCGAGGAGCGAGAGGCGTCGCTCGATCGAGTCGAGGGCGGCGAGCGCGAGGGTGCGTGAGGTCTCGATCCCCGGATCGCGGCGGCGGCGGGAGTAGTCCACGCGTCCCGTGGGCGCGCCGAGAAGGAGCGCGAAGTAGAAGTCGAGCGCGTGACGGAGGTGCTTTCCGGCCGTCCCGCCGGGGAGGAGGCCGGTCGCCGACCGGTAGGCCCGATCGTCGATCGCCCGGAGCAGGTCCTTCGCCTGCCTCAGGAAGAGGATGTTCGGATCGGCCGGCCGGAAGCGGGGCGGGGCCGGGATCTCTACGAAGTCACGGGCTCGAACTGCCGTCGCACGGAGTGCCATAGCCTCACCGCCAGGACCTTCCGGTCCGCGTTGAAGACCCTCTCCGCGCCGAACGACAGCCGCGCGGCGAACCGCGGCAGGCGGAGAAGATCGAGAAGATGCCGTGTGAACTCCATGTCGCCCCACCAGCAGATCGCGAGACGGGCCGGCGCGTCGCCGGGCGAGGTGGCGTACGTGAGCGCCGCGCACGCGACCGGGACGCCCGCGCGCGCCGCCGCACCCAGGAGCGCCGACTTGAAAGGAAGGACCGTCGCCCCCTCGGAGCTCGTCCCCTCGGGGAAGAGGACCACGGAGCGCCCCTCGCGGAGCGCCGACTCGATCCTGGCGGCGGCTCGCGGCGCGTCGGACTTCCGCTCGCGCGAGACGAAGAGGGTCCCGGCCGTGCGGCAGAGGCGGCCCACGAGAGGCCACGAGGCGACGTCGTCCTTCGCGACGAAGACGCAGTCGAGCTGCGACGCGAGGACGAGGACGTCCACGTAGCCGAGATGGTTCGCGACGAGGAGGAAGGGCCCTTCCGGGCGCTTCCCCCGCACCTCGAGGCGGGCGCCGAGGATCCGGAGCATCGCGCGCGCCCAGAGGCGCACGACGCGGCCCCTCCGCGCGGGCGAGGCGGCCGCGAGGACCGCGTACCCCGCGGCGGTCACGGCGGCCGCGCCGGCCACCCTCAGGATCGACCGGAGCGCGCTCACGAGAAGAAGAGCCTCCGGTGCTCGGGTGCCATCGACGCGACGTCGAGGCAGGTGAAGAAGTCGATGGTCTTGAAGTCGCGATCGATCGCGGGCGGCCCCAGCACCTTCGCCCCATGGCGGAGGTACGTCCTGAACAGAATCGGGAGGCGGGTCTCCCCGGCCGGCATCGCGTCCGCGGGGGTGAGCCGGCACTCGAGGCCGGGGAGCGGCACCACGCGCAGATCGCGATCGACCGCCCCGTCCGCGGCGAGGCGCGCGAGGGCGCCGATGCCGACCGCCGGATCCTGGCTCGTCAGCGAGCAGCAGCCGAACAGGTACCGCTTCCGGTTCCACGTCATGTAGGACGCCAGCCCCTTCCAGAGGAGATACAGAGTCTGCCGATTGCGGAAGTCGGCGTGGATGCAGGCGCGCCCCACCTCGATCGCCTGATCGAGGACGGCGTCGGGGAGGAGGCCGAGGTAAAACTCGCCGGCCGAGTAGAAGCCGCGGCCGCGCGCGGCCATCGAGCTGGTCATCATCCGGTACGTTCCGACCAGCCGCCCGGTCGCCGCCTCCTCGACCATCAGGTGATGGCAGAGGGGATCGAACGCATCCTCGTCGCGCCCCGTCTCGAACGAGGCGTCCATTCCCTCTCCGAGCTCCAGGTTGAAGACGTCGAACCGCAGCCTGAGGACCGCGTCGAGATCGTCGGAGCTCTTCGCGAAGCGCACGCGGTAGCGCCCCTGGGCCGTCTCCGTGGTGGGTAGGGCCTCCCGGAAGGCCGGGTAGGCTTCGGGAGTCGTGAACGGCGCGGCGGGCGGAGCGTACGTGAGGCCCGGCGTGACCATCTGTCTCTGCAGCATCGTCCACCTCCCCGCGCCCGACCGGCGCCGTCGCTTCGATGCACGCGCCCTCTCCTGGTTTCGTGGGGAGCTCCTGGAGATTCATCCCGCCCGAGCCCGAAACGAAGTCCCGCCCCCGGCATCACAGCGGCGCGGTGACGAGAGGACGCGCCGGGCCACACCCGGAAGCGGCTCAGAGGAGGGGACGATGATCCAGGCGCGAACGGAACACGGGATGCCGATGGCAGTAGGGCTCCGCGGCGGCGGGCTCGCGGTGAGCTGGCTCTGCCAGCTCCTGGCCGCCGGGATCCTCGGACAGACACTCTTCTTCAAGTTCACGGGAGCCCCCGAATCGGTCTACATCTTCTCGACGCTCGGCCTCGAGCCGTGGGGGCGCATCGGGTCGGGGGTCGCCGAGCTCGTCGCGGCACTCCTCCTCCTCGCCCCCCGCACCGCGTGGCTCGGCGCCCTGATGACGATGGGGGTCCTCTCGGGCGCGATCGTCGCGCACCTCACCCGCCTCGGCATCGTGGTCCAGGGGGACGGCGGGCTCCTCTTCGCACTCGCCCTCGTCGCGTTCGCCTCCGCGGCCGCGGTCGCGTTCCTCAGGCGCCGCGACGTTCCGATCCTCAACCGATTCCTCGACCATGGAGATGTCCGATGAAAGCGATCGCCGTCACGCCCGGAACGAAGAAGCTCACGCTCCTCGAGACCGCGGAGCCGAAATTGAGAACCGCGACGGACGTGAAGATCCGGATGCTCGACGTGGGCATCTGCGGCACGGATCGCGAGATCTGCGCCTTCGAGTACGGCACGCCGCCGCGCGGCGATCAGAACCTCGTCATCGGACACGAGTCCCTCGGCCGCGTCATCGAGCTGGGCCCGGGCGCCACGAAGCTGAAGGTCGGCGACCTCGTCGTCCCGATGGTCCGCCGCCCGTGCCCGCACGACACGTGCGTCGCCTGCCGCAGCGGTCGCCAGGACTTCTGCTACACCGGCGACTTCACGGAGCGGGGGATCAAGGAAGCCCACGGCTTCATGACCGAGGTCGTCGTGGACGACCAGGACTACATGAACCCCGTCCCGGCCTCCCTCCGCGACGTCGCCGTCCTCGTCGAGCCCCTCACGATCGCCGAGAAGGCGCTGATGCAGCTCGAGCAGGTCCAGATGCGGATGCCCTGGGCGCAGGGTGTCTCGCTCCGAGGCTCGATGCGCTGGAAGAAGAGCGCCGTCATCCTCGGCGCCGGCCCGGTGGGGCTCCTCGGCGCGATGGCCTTCGCGAACGCGGGCTTCGACACGTACGTCTACTCCCGCTCGGGGGGGAACGCGGACAAGCCGCGGATCGTCGAGTCGTTCGGCGCGAAGTACGTCCCGGCCGAGACGACCTCGTTCGAAAAGCTGAGAGAGATCGTCGGGAACATCGATCTCGTCTACGAGGCGGTCGGCGCCTCGAAGACGGCGTTCGATCTCCTGGGCGTCCTCGGCACGAACGGCGTCTTCGTCTTCACCGGAGTCCCGGGCCGCAAGGCCCCCGTCGAGGTCGACACGGATCTCCTGATGCGGAACCTCGTCCTCAAGAATCAGGTCGTCTTCGGGACCGTCAACGCGGGAAAGGAGACCTTCGCCGCCGCCATCAAGGACCTCGGCGCGTTCGTCGAGCGGTGGCCCGGCGCGGTGAAGAGCCTCGTCACGGGACGGTTCCCGATCGAGGCGCACCGGGACCTCCTCCTCGCGCGCCCCACCGGGATCAAGAACGTCCTGGCGTTCGCCTCCTGACATGCGCAAGCACTGGCCCGAGTACCTGATGGAGGCGGCCGGGCTGGGGGTCTTCATGATCTCGGCCTGCGTGTTCGGCTCGCTCCTCGAGTACTCCGGCTCCCCGGTGCGCCAGGCGATCGGCGATCCGATGCTGAGGCGCGCCCTCATGGGCGTGTGCATGGGGCTGACGGCGGTCGCGATCATCTACTCGCCGTGGGGGCAGCGCTCAGGAGCGCACATCAACCCGGCGACGACGCTCACCTTCTGGCGCCTCGGCAAGATCGACGGCCGCGACGCCGCGCTCTACGTCCTGTCCCAGTTCGCGGGCGGCGCCGCCGGGATCTTCGTCGCCTCCCGCCTGCTGGGAGGGGCGCTCCGCAGCGCCGATGTGAACTTCGTCGCCACGCTGCCGGGGCCCGGCGGCCCGCGCGTCGCGTTCGCGGCGGAGGTCGGCATCTCGTTCCTGCTCATGCTCACGGTCCTCACCGTGAGCAACCAGCCGCGCATCGCCAGGTTCACGGGGCTCTTCGCGGGGACGCTCGTCGCGACCTACATCACGTTCGAAGCCCCGATCTCGGGCATGAGCATGAATCCCGCGCGCTCGTTCGCGTCCGCGTGGGAGGGATCGATCTGGACCTCCTTCTGGATCTACGTGACCGCGCCGCTCGCCGGAATGCTCGCGGCGGCCGAGCTCTACAAGACCATCCGGAGCTCCGCGGCCGTTCTGTGCGCGAAGCACCATCACGACAACGACCAGCGGTGCATCTTCCGCTGCAACTACATGCCGGCGGTGCGCCGTGCCAGTGGAGACAGAGATGGGTGACAACGGCCGTTACGACGTCATCATCATCGGGACCGGAGCCGGCGGCGGCACGCTGGCCTACAGGCTGGCCCCGTCGGGGAAGAAGATCCTCCTCCTCGAGCGCGGCCCCTACGTCCCGCGCGAGAAGGAGAACTGGAGCACGCGCGCCGTCAACGTCGAGGCCCGGTACAACACGAAGGAGCAGTGGCGCGACAGGGACGGCAAGCCCCTGCACCCGCACACCAATTACTTCGTCGGCGGAAACACCAAGTTCTACGGCTCCGCCCTGTTCAGGTTGAGGCGAGAGGATTTCGGCGAGCTGCGCCACCACGGCGGGCTCTCCCCCGCCTGGCCGATCACATACGACGATCTCGAGCCGTACTACATGCAGGCGGAGAGCCTCTACCACGTGCACGGCGAGCGCGGCGTCGATCCCACGGAGCCTCACGCCAGCGGGCCGTACCCGTTCCCCGCGGTGAGCCACGAGCCGCGCATCCAACGGCTCCACGACGACCTCGCGCGGCTCGGCCACAAGCCCTTCCACGTCCCCCTCGGCATCATGCTCGACGAGAAGAACCGCTCGAAGAGCCCCTGCATCCGCTGCAGCACCTGCGACGGCCACCCGTGCCTCGTGAACGCCAAGTCCGACGCCCAGGTCGTCTGCGTCGATCCGGCCCTCACGCACCCGAACGTCACGCTCCTCACCGACGCCTTCGTCTCGCGCCTGGAGACCGGGCCGTCGGGGCGCGAGGTGACGAAAGTGCACGTCGAGAGGAACGGCGAGAAGGAGACGTACTCGGCCGGGATCGTCGTCGTGTCGGGAGGGGCCATCAACTCGGCGGCGCTCCTCCTGAGGTCGGCCGACGCGAAACACCCGAACGGCCTCGCGAACGGAAGCGACGTCGTCGGACGGCACTACATGGGGCACATCAACTCGATCCTCCTCGCCATCTCGAAGACGCCGAACCCGTCGATATTCCAGAAGACGCTCGCGCTCAACGACTGGTACTTCGCCTCGAAGGACTGGGATTTCCCGATGGGGCACATCTCCTTCGTCGGCAAGCTCGACGCCGACACCCTTTCGGCCGGCGCTCCGTCGATCGTCCCGGGCATGACGCTCGATCTCATGGCGAAGCACTCCCTCGACTTCTGGATGACGTCGGAGGACCTCCCCGACCCGGACAACCGGGTCACGCTCGACCGCGAGGGGCGGATTGTCCTGTCGTACGGGCCGAACAACGAGGAGGGGCACAAGCGCCTCCAGGCGAAGCTCAAGAGCCTCCTCAAGGAGATCGACTGCCACGACCATCTCCTCCCGTGCAACTTCTTCGTCGGGCAGAGGCTTCCTCTCGCCGCTGTGGCCCATCAGAACGGCACGGTGAGGTTCGGCCGCGACCCGAAGACCTCGGCCCTCGATCCGAGCTGCCGCGCGCACGAGGTGGAGAACCTCTACGTCGTGGACGGGAGCTTCTTCCCGTCGAGCGCCGCGGTGAACCCGGCCCTCACGATCATGGCGAACGCGCTCCGCGTCGGCGATCACCTCCTCGAGAGGCTGCGGTGAGACGCCTCATTCTCCTCGCGCTTCTCACCCTTGGCGCGACCTGCGCTCTTGCAGCCGAGGCCCCTCTCGTCACCTCCGTCGAAGGGGTCGGCATGACCGTCTCGTCGATGGATCGCTCCTTGCGCTTCTTCACCGAGGTCCTCCCCTTCACGAAGGTCTCGGACGTCGAGCTCTCCGGGGACGCCTTCGAGCACCTCGACGGAGTCTTCGGCGCCCGCGCGCGCGTCGTGCGGCTGCGCCTCGGCGACGAGGCGCTCGACCTGACGGAGTACCTCGCGCCGAAGGGACGGCCGATCCCGGCCGACTCCCGGAGCGAGGACGGCTGGTTCCAGCACGTCGCGATCGTCGTCTCCGACATGGATCGGGCCTACGAGCACCTGAGGAGCCACGGCGTCGAGCACGCCTCGACCGGGCCGCAGAAACTCCCCGAGTGGAACCGCGGCGCCGCGGGGATCCGCGCCTTCTACTTCAAGGACCCGGACGGGCACGTCCTCGAGGTGATCTCGTTCCCGCCGGGAAAGGGGGACCCGAAGTGGCAGCGCCCGGGGGGTGGCCTCTTCCTCGGCATCGACCACACCGCCATCGTCGTGAGAGACACCGACGCCAGCCTGAGGCTCTACCGCGACACCCTCGGCCTTCACGTGGCCGGCGAGAGCGAGAACTACGGCGTGGAGCAGGAGCACCTCAACAACGTCTTCGGGGCGCGGCTCCGGATCACGTCTCTGAGGGCGGGCTCGGGCCCCGGAATCGAGTTCCTCGAGTACCTCGCGCCGTCGGACGGACGCCCCTATCCCCTCGACTCGAAGGCGAGCGATCTCTGGCAGTGGCAAACGCGCCTCGCGACGCGGGATGCCGATGCCGCCGCGAAGGCGGTCCGCCCCGCAGGCGGGCGTTGGATCTCGGCGGGAGCCGTGAGTGACGGCTCCGCGCGGGCCGCGCAGGTGCGCGACGCCGACGGCCATGCCCTTCTTCTGACCTCAACGAACTGACGGAGACCAACACCCATGTCGAAGCCCGGAGCGGACCACACGGCCGAGTCGCGCCGTCTCGAAGAGGACGCGCGGCGGGAGAGGAACTGGAAGCGCTGGGGCCCCTACGTGTCGGAGCGGCAGTGGGCCACCGTCCGCGAGGACTACTCCCCTTACGGGAACTGCTGGGATTATTTCTCGCACGATCACGCGCGGAGCCGCGCCTACCGGTGGGGTGAGGACGGCCTTCTGGGCATCGCCGATCGCGAGTGCCGGCTCGCCTTCGCCCTCGCGCTGTGGAACGGGAAAGACCCGATCCTCAAAGAGCGTCTCTTCGGCCTCGCAGGCCCCGAGGGGAACCACGGCGAGGACGTGAAGGAGCTCTACTACTACCTCGACTCGACGCCGACGCACAGCTACATGAAGGCACTCTACAAGTACCCTCAAATGGAGTTTCCGTACGCCCGCCTCGTCGAGGAGAACCGCCGGCGCGGACAGGGGGCCCCCGAGCTGGAGCTGGCCGACACGGGCGCCTTCGACGGGGGGCGGTACTTCGACGTCACCGCGGAGTACGCGAAAGGATCTCCCGACGACCTCCTGATCCGCATCACCGTCGCGAACCGGGGTCCCGAGGCGGCGACGCTTCATCTTCTCCCGACGCTCTGGTTCCGGAATACCTGGGTCTGGGGGGCCAAGCACGAAGCCACCACGGTGAAGCCCGCCCTCACCCGCGCCGGCGCCTCCGCGATACGCGCAGATCACGAGACGCTCGGCCGGTACACCCTGGCCGTGGGGCACGGCCCCGACGGAAAGGCCCCTGAGCTTCTCTTCACCGAGAACGAGACGAACACTCAGAAGCTCTTCGGAAGCTCCAACGCCTCTCCGCACGTTAAGGACGCCCTCCACGATCACGTCGTCTCGGGCCGGCGCGACGCCGTGAACCCCGAGGGGAAGGGTACGAAGGCCGCCGCCCACTACATCCTCACGATTCCCGCCGGCGGCGAGCACGTCGTCCACCTCCGGCTGACGTCTCACGCCGAGGCGGTCGACAGACCCCTCGGCGCCGAGTTCGCGGAGACGTTTCTGGCGCGAAAGAAAGAGGCCGACGCCTTCTACGACGCGCACGCGCCGAAGGCGATGACTCCCGACGAGCGCCTCGTCTGGCGCCAGGGGAACGCGGGGCTTCTCTGGAGCAAGCAGTTCTACCACTACGTCGTCAACGACTGGCTCGAGGGGGACTCGAAGCAGCCCGCTCCCGACGGCGCCCGGAACGGAGGGCGCAATCACGACTGGGGGCACATGTACAGCCGGGACATCATCTCGATGCCCGACAAGTGGGAGTACCCCTGGTTCGCCGCGTGGGACCTCGCGTTCCACATGATCCCCTTCGCGAAGCTCGACCCGACCTTCGCGAAAGACCAGCTCGTCCTGTTCCTCCGCGAGTGGTACATGCACCCGAACGGCCAGCTCCCCGCCTACGAGTTCGCCTTCGGCGACGTGAACCCGCCGGTCCACGCGTGGGCGGCCTGGCGCGTCTACAAGATGACCGGGGCGCGCGGCGAGCGCGACCGACACTTCCTGGCCCGCGTCTTCCAGAAGCTCCTTTTGAACTTCACCTGGTGGGTCAACCGGAAGGACGTCGACGGCCGGAACATCTTCGCGGGGGGCTTCCTCGGCCTCGACAACATCGGCGTCTTCGACAGGTCGCAGCCCCTCCCGACAGGCGGGCACCTCGAGCAGGCCGACGGCACGGCGTGGATGGCCTTCTACTGCTCGACGATGCTCTCGATGGCCCTCGAGCTGGCGGTGGACGACCCCGCGTACGAGGACATGGCCTCGAAGTTCCTCGAGCACTTCGTCGCCATCGCCGACGCGATGAACCGGCTGGGGGGCACCGGCCTGTGGGATGAATCGGATGGTTTCTACTACGACCGGCTGCACGTGGACGGGCAGTCGATCCCCCTGCGGGTGCGGTCGCTGGTCGGGGTGATTCCGTTGTTTGCGGTCGAGATCCTCGAGGACGACGTCATCGATCGCCTCCCCGGGTTCAAGAAGCGGATGGAGTGGTTCCTCGAGAACCGCACCGACCTCGCCGGAACGATCAGCGTCATGGCGCCCAATGGGTCGGGGCACGGGCATCGGCTTCTGGCGATTCCGACGCGCGAGAGGCTCGAGAAGGTCCTTCGATACCTGTTCGACGAGACGGAGTTTCTCTCGCCTCACGGGATCCGCTCGGTCTCGAAGTTCCACGAGAGGGAGCCGTACGTCTTCCACAGCATGGGGCAGGACTACCGGGTCGATTACGTCCCGGGGGAGTCGAACACGGGCCTCTTCGGTGGGAACTCGAACTGGCGCGGCCCGATCTGGTTCCCGCTCAACTTCCTCATCGTCGAGGCGCTGGAGCGCTACCACCACTTCTACGGCGACGACCTCAAGGTCGAGCTGCCGACCGGCTCGGGGCGGTGGGTCACGCTCAAGGAAGCGTCATCCGAGATTGCTTCGCGGTTGTCGGGGATCTTCCTGCCGGATGCGTCAGGGGCTCGGCCGGTGCACGGGGGAGATGCCCGTTACTCCTCGGATCCCGCGTTCAAGGATCTGGTGCTCTTCTATGAGTACTTCCACGGGGAGAGCGGCCGCGGCGTGGGGGCATCGCATCAGACGGGGTGGACGGCGC